>NZ_DBPRYF010000049.1:0-113249 GCF_059755235.1 Sulfurisphaera sp. | reverse complement strand
CCCGGCTTTTGAAATGATATAAACTTAGTTGAAATAAATTCTAAGAAATGATATGAGAAAAGCTTATAATAGGAAAAGAAGAAATATAAGATAGTAAAAGGGTATAAAAAGTTTCAGTTAATCTCTTATAGAATTGAAAGGGTTTTCCTGGTACTACAAAATAGTAGCTCTGTTCTTCTGTTAATCTCTTATAGAATTGAAAGAACTGGATATATGAGAGCATGAAGTATTTTCCCCAAGCAGTTAATCTCTTATAGAATTGAAAGGAGATAATTCTAACAAATGATAAATCAAAAAAACAATTTGTTAATCTCTTATAGAATTGAAAGTTTCTAGAATTTCTCGTTTATATTAGCGTTTACTTCCTAATGTTAATCTCTTATAGAATTGAAAGTAAAAAAGACTTATTTCTCTTCTTTATCCATAGAGTCGTTAATCTCTTATAGAATTGAAAGAAGTCGTTGTTTATGACAGCCCTATTGACGGTGAAATAAGGTTAATCTCTTATAGAATTGAAAGACTGCTACTTGTTGATTTTGATGGAACAATGTTTTTCACGTTAATCTCTTATAGAATTGAAAGATCGTTATAAGCCATATCCTCAGTGTCTGGTACTTTATCGTTAATCTCTTATAGAATTGAAAGATCCAATATCCATTTATGTAAATAAAAATTTCTTTATTCAAGTTAATCTCTTATAGAATTGAAAGATGCGAATTTCTCTTTCAGTCTTTGTCTGTGATCTTCAGCGTTAATCTCTTATAGAATTGAAAGTTATTTACCTCTTTCAGCCAAAGAATAATTGCATCCCTGTTAATCTCTTATAGAATTGAAAGCTTGTTTGCTCTTCAATATCAATTTCCCGTTTTTGTCTTGTTAATCTCTTATAGAATTGAAAGTTCGACGTGATGCAAAAATACGGCTTGTTTGACGTCCTCGTTAATCTCTTATAGAATTGAAAGCAACATTCCAGCCATTGCCCTAGCAAAGAACCTCCATAGATGTTAATCTCTTATAGAATTGAAAGTGAAAGGCAGTAATCTATCTTTTCTGCCAGCAGGTCGAGTTAATCTCTTATAGAATTGAAAGAATCTCTTAGCTGTTGCGGTGTTATTGGTGTTATTCTTATAGTTAATCTCTTATAGAATTGAAAGGTACATACCAAAGTCTATAGTGCAAAAGCACGGCACAAAGGTTAATCTCTTATAGAATTGAAAGAGATGTGGAAAAGAGATAGAGACGCCTAAAGTAGAAGATAGTTAATCTCTTATAGAATTGAAAGAAATTTATCCTTTTTTTATCGAGCGAAGCGTATGCTCCGTTAATCTCTTATAGAATTGAAAGTGTTTAGTTAAATACCACTTGCCGTTATCCTTATCTACGTTAATCTCTTATAGAATTGAAAGTTCTTCTCCATGCGCTGTTCCTTTTGCTAGTTCTGCTGGTTAATCTCTTATAGAATTGAAAGCTTTCACAAATTAAACTATATACCCCCCCCGCAAAGCCTTCAGTTAATCTCTTATAGAATTGAAAGTCAGAGAAGGGGCTGTGGATGAAGAAGCTCTGAAGTTTATGTTAATCTCTTATAGAATTGAAAGAGTATTTTCTTCTTCCACTCCTCGTCGTTTAGCTCTTTTTCAGTTAATCTCTTATAGAATTGAAAGATGACCCTGTGAGTCACGACATATTTGCGTCCAC
The DNA here is from genome assembly GCF_059755235.1 of Sulfurisphaera sp. NCBI lineage: Archaea > Thermoproteati > Thermoproteota > Thermoprotei > Sulfolobales > Sulfolobaceae > Sulfurisphaera > Sulfurisphaera sp. Next base: position 111,551 of record NZ_DBPRYF010000049.1, on the reverse strand, counting down.
ACCTCGTTAATCTCTTATAGAATTGAAAGTAAGCATTTAGGTATGCTGATGTAGAAGTTAATTGTTGTACTGTTAATCTCTTATAGAATTGAAAGTTTACGTATCCTGCTCCTTCATCATACGTTATTTCTAAATGTTAATCTCTTATAGAATTGAAAGTTCTTTAAGCTTATTCTTTCTCATTTCTTGCAGTTTGCTTTGTTAATCTCTTATAGAATTGAAAGCGTAGAGATTAAAGTGTAGCACTGTTTTACTAAATGTCTCTGTTAATCTCTTATAGAATTGAAAGAACATCGTAAGCTATGCCATAATCAATGCCAAGTCTGTTGTATATGTTAATCTCTTATAGAATTGAAAGCTAGGAACGCCGTCAGCAGAAGACATTCAGATAAAGCTGTTAATCTCTTATAGAATTGAAAGATTTTTATCTATAAGTTGCAATAAGCTTATAAAAAATACTAGTTAATCTCTTATAGAATTGAAAGTTTACAATATTGGCTTGGTACGGCTACCTTATCATATATGGTTAATCTCTTATAGAATTGAAAGATATGTGGAAAAGAGATCAAAAGTTTATACCCCGAAACTGTTAATCTCTTATAGAATTGAAAGATATCTTAAACCCATTGACGCTTTAGTCAAAGTAAAGAAGTTAATCTCTTATAGAATTGAAAGTTAAATCGTCTTCTGGGTGCGGATTAATCCACAAACCGTGTTAATCTCTTATAGAATTGAAAGTACGTAATCACAACAGGCAAATCTACGTGGAAGCTAATAGTTAATCTCTTATAGAATTGAAAGATTACATTTACAATTTTTAACGGTATTATGAGAAAATACGAGTTAATCTCTTATAGAATTGAAAGTATCTATCAACATAATGTTCATAATCAACACGATAAGGTAAATCTACTATAGAATTGAAAGGGTGTGAATAAGTTAGCTAATGCCTTAGGTACTGTCTCTACGTTAATCCGCTATAGAATTGAAAGAAGTATCTCTTTTTCGTTTGTCATCTCGGAAGCATCTAGTAGTTCTCGTGTAGAACAATTTCCTTTAAGCTCCTCCTTGTCACAGCTTGATGATGGTTCATCGCATTTAACGAGACAAATGTTTTTCGTTTACTATCACAGCTTCCACTAAATCTTAATAACTGCTATATGACCCTGGCCCGTATCGACTCGAGCTATAGTAAACGGAAGCTTTGCCTATATCATTAGTGCCACTCCGACTTTGCGCTAACCATATCTACTTCGCCTCTCATTCCAAATCTTTCAATTCTTGAAAAGAACAACAATGAGTCAAGCACAGAAATAATTATCAACACAATCTTTGCATGGACTAGTAGAAATGAAAACTGGTTTTGTCTCACTAATCTTGTTTTTATTAACTCTGCCTATCGCAGTGCTAACTGCAACAAGGAGGCAGTTAATATAATTGGCAATGGGGATCTAACGGTCATGTTAGTTAACTATAAGCACATGTATATAGTACCGCTTTACAATAGATCGCCAAACTACATTTTCAGTGCCTAAATGCATAATTGTTATCCTCAAATATAATCAGACATTTGTTATAAACGACCGAGGTGTATTTGCAGAATATTATAGACAGCTCCACATTAACAGTTAATTTTGACGTGCAAAATGTTAAACTCCCAATCCGGGGGAAGTTTAATTGTAGAAATAGGCTGAAAATGGACTCGACAGAGATGTAATAGGAGCAATAAACATGGGTTTAAGGTATTTGAACAAACATGGGAGCCCCATGGCGTTGGGCTAGACCGAGCCCCCTGCCGTGTGGTATCATCAGCTTCAACCACAGCTAGGGCTAACCTTACTCATGGAATTGAAAGTGTTGAAAAATAACGAAAAGTAACATGAGTAGGGAAACGTAACTTATGTACCTATATGCTCTATACTGACGATAAATTAACGACTCTTGAGATTCCAGTGAACTCGACAGTTTTCCCTACTTGAATATGAAGCAGTTTAACATTGATAATATATTAACATTCAGATATCTTGCTATTTCCGCTCCAATAGTTATGGCAACATCTTTTCTCTCAACTAATTCATCAACAATTAACAGTACTTTAAGCACTCAACGAGTATGACAACAGATCCTCGGAAGAGCTCTAACTGGTACCTCTATCTACTTTTACCAAAAACAATGATTATTTTCATAATCATCGTGACATGATGTCAAATGTTGAGGAGAAGGTGATTGGAATAACCTAGGTACTTGCTTTTCTGTTTTACTCTTCTTAGCGTTTAGAGGATAAAGATGTTGTGTGCCCAACTTAATGATGCTCCATAATTTGTCTCTGTGTATTTAACTTTGGATGAAAGATGGGAATTAAGAGAAGCAATCAGATATCGCTTTGAGTACTGTGTACTTAAATTTGGATGAAAGTACAAGCATATTAAGGATTAGTTTTGCAACACTGGACAACAATTAACCAATTTGGTACAACTAATTTCACCCCTAACATAACAGTGATTTCAACGTCACAATATCGAAGTAAACGGGGAACCTGTAGCTTATGCCAACAGGCTAGAAAAATCATCATTACTTCTATAAGTTTGTGTTGTCAAAACCGGACCCATTAAACAGTTATTTTCCTAAGCGTTTCCCAGACCATGTCATTTCTAGATACTTCTTGATACTTTTGATCCGTGGTCTGAGTTGGCTCTAGGCGTAGTATCATCAGCATCAACTACGCCGCATGGGGCTCAGTCGAGGCTAACGCCATAAGCCTTCCATCTGAGACTTCTGCTGTAAACTCTTTCCCTCCACGCATTGCGCATCATCAGAAGGAGCTTCATCCAGCTTTGCCTCAAGGTAATTAGTAGTAACTAAAAGTATATAGATTTATCGCTATATTGGAAACAGCCTTCTTCAAACACATCTGTTGGATACATTATTTTGTGTTTCCCTCCGCAAAATATGACTCATACTAACACATTCGCAGATCATAAATACAAACAACTATACTAACTTAAATAACAATGACGGTGTCTCCTCTTATTAACAACATTAATATTTATTGTCGTAGCTAAATTTGTAGTTTTATCAGTTATAGAAGTGATAATTCCTTTTGCTCTTTGCCTATTTCACTTATAGTTAGCAAAAAATCTTTGTAGTATATCTATGTAGACAGTGAGTGCTTTTAGGTCTGTCGCGTTAAATGGTACTGATTAACCTTGAGAATCGAAGGAACTAGAGTAAGAGACATCAACTTTAGTCAACCTAAATAAAAATCTAGATATTAGCTAATAGATTGTGATTAGTTAATTAGTTTCAATTGTATAGGAGATTAACCTCAGATAACGATGAACCTTGTACTTTAATATGTGGAGGAGCTTTCAATTCTATAGTAGATTAACTCTATTTTGAAGGCAGCTGCACAAGAAATCAATTCTGGCCTTCAATTCTATAGTAGATTAACAAACCCTTGAGAGAAAAAAGTATTATGCCAAAGTACTCGATTGCTTTCAATTCTATAGTAGATTAACTAGATAGTACCGAGTGCCCGTATTTTCATTTTAATACTATCGCTTTCAATTCTATAGTAGATTAACACTGGTGAAATCGCTTTAAAAACAAAAAAGATGGAGCTCACTTTCAATTCTATAGTAGATTAACATACCTCAGAAGACTATCAGACAAAGTAGAAGTTATTGAACTTTCAATTCTATAGTAGATTAACCGACAGACAGCTTAGCTAACTTCACGCCGTAGCTCACTGTCTTTCAATTCTATAGTAGATTAACAAGAAAATTATCTCGGAGGGATAAGAATGGAAGAAGAGAAACTTTCAATTCTATAGTAGATTAACCTAGTGCATCTCGAAGCTCGTAGAAAGTCATTGGTTTTCTCTTTCAATTCTATAGTAGATTAACACCGCAGTTGCGGTTTCGGCGGTAGCGATAATAGGCACCTTTCAATTCTATAGTAGATTAACTACTTGTAAAATCCATGTGGATCCACTAGCTTTTGTTCCACTTTCAATTCTATAGTAGATTAACCTTAAAGAAGTCATAAACATTCCTTAGGAAGTATTCGATCTTTCAATTCTATAGTAGATTAACGTTTCAGAATGCGAAAACTTTGTGTTGCTGAAGACTGATAACTTTCAATTCTATAGTAGATTAACAGATGACTCGGAAGAAGTGAGAAAAATTTTCGATAAATTCTTTCAATTCTATAGTAGATTAACAGCTGGATGGTAAAGAACTGTAGCATATTACTACAAATAATCTTTCAATTCTATAGTAGATTAACAGCGAACGTTACAGTGTATCTTTATCAATTAGTGACGGACTTTCAATTCTATAGTAGATTAACAGTATAATGATCCCGATTACGTTATTCTTACCATCGCCTTACTTTCAATTCTATAGTAGATTAACTGATCTCAGACATATTTCCTCAAAAATCTATATGCCTACTTTCAATTCTATAGTAGATTAACTTATCCTAATGCTACATTAACAGAACTTAGAGGTCATAACTTTCAATTCTATAGTAGATTAACTTAGTAAACCGTCATATATAAGATTATCTATTAAATTTTCTTTCAATTCTATAGTAGATTAACTCAAAATCTTCAACAGGTTGGAAATGTTTTCTCTAATATCTTTCAATTCTATAGTAGATTAACAGTTCTTGCTAGAGATATTTCTAAAGAAGAGAGGGATTGCTTTCAATTCTATAGTAGATTAACCAATTAGGGGCTCCGCCCCTAACAACCCCGAGTTAGAGACTTTCAATTCTATAGTAGATTAACGTGAGATAATGGTCTATGAAGAAGACTATGATTATGAAGACTTTCAATTCTATAGTAGATTAACTATACGTTTGAGAGGGTAGGACAGGATTCCATTGGTGTACTTTCAATTCTATAGTAGATTAACGCAAAAGTAGTTGTTCCCTCAATCGCGGGGAGCATGTTACCCTTTCAATTCTATAGTAGATTAACTTTATAAGATATTAAGGATTACGATTTATCATTTATGTGTCTTTCAATTCTATAGTAGATTAACTTTTGTAATTTCTCTATAATTGCCTCTCTAACAAATTCTCCTCTTTCAATTCTATAGTAGATTAACAGTCAAAAATGACCTAAATGTTTTTAAGTTTTTTAACTCTTTCAATTCTATAGTAGATTAACATAACGAGACACTGGAGGCATTTATCAAATAGAAAAGTTACTTTCAATTCTATAGTAGATTAACACCTTCTGCAGCTCAAGCAGTGCAACTGTATGGATACAGCTTTCAATTCTATAGTAGATTAACAATTCTTTAATTTTCATTGATCCAAATATCCATTTGGACTTTCAATTCTATAGTAGATTAACAAATGATTGACCTAGGTACTTTAATAGATTACGGAGTATACTTTCAATTCTATAGTAGATTAACTGAAGGCTTTTATACCCTTCCTCTATCTTATATTTTTTCTCTCTCTATTATAAGCTTTTCTTTAAGTCGGCCCTAGAATTTATTTCAGTTAACTTTGTATCATTTCAAAACACGGGATTTTAACGCATTCTCTAAAGAGGTAATTAATTTAGGCTGACGTCCTACCCCCTAACGCCTCTAGGTCTAACGTCTTTCACTTGCAAAGACGGGACAAAAAATTCAAAAAGATCATAGACCACTTAAAAAATTCGTAATTTATTTATTTTTATCTTTTAATAAATTATAAAACTTTGCTGGATTGCCCTACAACTTTTCCCGTCAATAAACAGTTAAGTTTTTGCTCAGTTACGAAGACAACCTCCACTAACTTCTAATAGAAATGAGTACACATGGACTCCCTCAAATTATATAAAAAAGTGAGAAAATTGGCTATACTTAGGACTTGACGCTTTTTGATGAACTGGTACCAGACTTCCCTCCATATCCCTTCGTCCGGTTAGTATTTCCCATTATTACCACTATACACAGTTAGGAGGGGCAGAAAGTCCTCCTATAAGGATTATGCACAGCTGCAAAACTGTGGCGTTCTTCTAAACCACCCTCAGTGCGTCTAATTGTCAAACCACGGACAGAAACGCTTATTAACATGGGTTTACAAATTATAACTCGAAGGGGCGGGGGATTCAGAACTAGCCTGTCTCTTCACAGTTAAGCTTCCAAGTCGTTCAACATGTCCCCCGCCCCCGATTAATTGTCGTCTTCTGGTTTAAAAACCTTTGCTCCTTCTATAATACCTAAATAATAATTAGTAAAAATAAGATTTTGTTTAGCCTTCCGAAACAGTTAAATATTTGATAGACACAGATATATTTTGATAGATAAAGATGAAAAAACTAAAATAAATAATAAGGTGATTAAAAATACAAGACGACTCCTACAAGGTTGTCAGCTACAAGGTCAAGCACAGCTACAACATTGTCGGTTTCTTAATCAACTACCGCTCTCTGTTGCAGAAAGCAGTAGACATAATCTGGGACAACATCACGTGGGTTGAAAAATGGGAGGAGAAATGCTATGAGGTTGAAAGCGGGAGGAAGAGAAAGAAGAGATGCTATCAAATTAAACGTCTCGTTCCACTGCTTCCAAAGACTAGGGAGTTCAGAAACTCGCTTAGAAAAGATCTGGAGAATGGTTGGTCTTATGCTTCCCACTATGTTGATTCTGCAATAAAAGTAGCTTATTCTATTTTGAAGTCTTGGAAGAAGAACTATCTTAAGGGAGAAAGGAGGAGAGCAAAACCTACTGTCAAGAAGCTGTTTGTTAGAGTCAAAGAAACGCTCTACACCTACAAGAATGGGAAGATTAGAGTCACAATAGTACCTAGGAAACTATACCTCGAGTTTGACTTAGCAAAAGCCTGGTTTAAGAACAGGGTTCAAGGGCTAGATCTGGGTGAGCTGATACTGACAAGGAACGAATTAATAATCACTTTCAGAAGACCAAAAGAGGAGAAAAATCACGCTGAATATATTGGTTGGGACTCAAACTTGTTCAGTCTTGATGGCTTTTCACCGAAATACGGATGGATAAAAATTGATTTGAGTGAACTGTACCACATCCACAGAGTCCACGAAATAAAGAGGAAGAGAGTACAGAGTGTAGCTAGTACGAAGAACTCAGTAAAGGAGAAAGTAGCCAGGCACGGTGAGAGGGAGAAAAATAGAGCTAAGGATTTTGTGCATAAACTCACTACCGCACTCGCAAAGTTGTTCCCAAATGCAATTCACGGCTTTGAGGACTTAAACAAAGAGGGGATGTTTAACGACTCGAAAAACCACAACAGAGATATTGCTAAACAAAACTGGAAACAGATAGTTAGTATCATGAGCTATAAAACCGAGGTAAAATTAGTTGACCCTAGATACACCTCATCCACCTGTCCTAGATGCGGAGGATGGATGGTAAAGCTCCAAGAGGGGCAGGTGGTCAGGGGTTCAAAGGGTGGTCTAGAATTAGACAGACAGCCCTGTGGTGCAATAAATATTGACCTCAAAATGTGTGGCTTTCACCAGAGCCCGAGCACCTTCTTCCGTGCGGTGATCAAATAGATGATCCCTCGGGTGAAGGTGTGGATGAGGGTTCTGGGAGGGGTTGCCACGAAAGGGGGCAAGGGTCATGATATGCCACCGATGAACTCACGATGGTGGCTGAGCTTGATGAACCCCAAGGCTTTCATAGGTCTATAAATGCCTATGAAAGCTGAACCCCCCGGCTAACCTAATATGGGATTGAAAGCGAGAATGGTTTTCCGTAAAGCGGTTAATCGCTTAACACTGAAAGCTCAGCAGTTAGTTTTTATACTCTACGCTTAAGGGATTCCCAGATGGACATTAAGACGTTCTAAACGAAGACGAGAATGTCCTATGCTTACTGAAAGAGAGTAAAAATAGAGGAATAATATGGAACAGTGAATTACCTCAAAGATGGCTGAAAATACGTTGTGCCAAAGATAATAGCATATAACATAAGTGGATAACGATCTAGATAATCCTAGGTTTATCTTAATCGTTTAAGGTTTTCTACAGAGCTTTTAAAGAGCAAATTAGTGATAAGGGACAAGGAAAACAACTACAAGTATGAGTTTCGTTAGTTTATAATTAAAAAACTCATTCAAGATAATTGTAAGACTAGAGCTAAGGGCAAACAATTTAACTGTTATTTGCTAAAGAAGCCTAAGACTCACTGCCTGGTAAAATAAAAAATTAGGAAAGGTATTTGCTTAAAACGTCGAACTTAGGTCTTTCGCCTAGCCCCTTTACCTCAGCATACATGCTCTCCTTGTCGTTAAGCTTAATATATCCTATCCCTCTAGACTTTCCACCGCCTATGAAGTACCCAATGTCCCTCAAGAACTTAAGCGTGTTCTTCCAGAGCTCAAACTCTCCCCTAACTATGACCTTGACCTCGAGGAAGTTCACATGGACAATTTCCTCTTGATATAAGTGCCCCTCCATTCCTTTCCTCGTTTTTCTGTCAATAGATACGTGGGTTCTCTGCTCAATTTCGGGGCTTTTAATAACTGTATCTGAGACTGTTATACCCCCAGCAAAGTATTTCCCGCCGTAGAGCCTCTCTATGGGACAGCTGTACTCTCCGTAGAGTTCTGCGAGCTTTTCATTATCGTTAACTTGGATCTCTCCTTGTAACCCCTTTATCGTAATTAGGTTGTTGCTCTCAGCTATCTTTCTAAATCTCTGGTCAACTTTAGCCAGATCTTCAGCCTTTTTCGCTACTTCTTCTTGAATAGCTTTATCACTTACACTGTGTCCATTGGAGTGCTCCCTGCTGTTCAGCACACTCTCGCTCACCCTCCTAAACATCCCTTTCCAGCTGCTAGAGGGGATAAGCACTATGTCACTGTCTATCCTCAGCTGTGTCACTAAGTTCCCATCTACTTTACTTCCTATTCTAAACCCGTTAGGCACACTAAACTTTAAACTGTATAGCTGGATCATGGGCTCACCCTATCGAGGAGTGATTTTAAGTCAGTTATCTTGAACATGAAGTTAAGACCAGCCCGCTTTATTTTGTCGTTCATGTTGTTATTTCCTCCCTCCAGATAGACCAATGAACCTTCCTTCAACGTGGTAAAGACAGGTTTCTGTCCCCCGAACTTGTCGTTAGTAAACCAGCCCGAATACGTGGACGTATCCCCAATTACCAGTTTAGCCTTAAAGAACTCCTTCCCAAATAATGACGGCACACATGGTGAGAGACAGTAAGAGAGACCGTCTTTAGGTTCTTCGAGAGAGACCTCTCTGACTTTCTCTACTTCCACGTACTTACTCACCCTATTCCTGCTCCTCCCTACCCTCACCCTTTTAACTACGTCTATGACATCTGAAGAGTCTGAAGCCAAAGCCCACAGCACTTCAAAGTGCTTATACTCATAGGCGAATAACATCCCCTTGCGTGAAGCCCCAGAGTTCTTGTCTATTGCTACGTGCATTAACACGACTGACTCACTGCCCTTACCCGTGTACAAGTTCTGTCCTTCTTTTTCCTCCGAAAAGGTTATAAGTGTGCCTATTTTGGGCTTAGCCTTGACGTCAAGCTTGAGTATTTCTTTAATGTCCTTACCTTGGGCAAACTCTTCATCTTTCTTTTTAAGAATCTCTTTCTCCTCTCTGAACTCAGCCCCCTTCCTCTGCGTTGCGGGGCTAAAGTAGTGTGCTGGGGCTGTCTTTAATGGGTAAGCGGGGGACACGTAGAAGTCCTCATCAATCTTGCCTTTCTGCTGGTAATATTCGTTTAGGATTGCCCCCCTCAGTGTGGTTGCTGGTATGTAGTCTGTTATCGAGAAGTAGTAGTTCTTTACCTTTCTCATCTGCGTGGTTATATACCCATTCACTTTTAGTTTTATGAGAATCATGGGTTAACCCCCTCCTTCCCACATGTAGTTTGAAAGCTGGGACAAGATCTCTTTTATCTCGTCGTCACACTGAACTGACTTACATATCTCGTCCACGTTGTTCACTCTTACGTCAATCATGCTATTTCTACCTAACCTCCAGTACCTCAAAGCCAGAAGTGAATACAAAAGCAGCTTAAAGAGCCTCATGTCACACCTATAGTAAATCGAGAAAGAAAATTCGTTACTTGGCGGAATTATCTCTTGGTTGAACAGAGAGCCCTCGTTGACAATTTGCTTCTTATCGTCTATTGAAACTCTTGTTATGTAAGTACTTCTTACTTCTTTCATATTTTCTACCTCAATCGTGAAACACCCTGAGCTTTTAGAGTTAGGGTATCCGAACAAGTTGCACACATCACATGGTTTTATCTTCTCTGGCTCTACTTCTCCACATGACGTGTACTTGCCTTCAGGCAGCAGTTTGAGAACTTGAATTGCATTATGAACTGCAGTCCTCATAGTTCCCTTGATACTCGAGGCTGGTAGGATAAAGGGGTTTAAAGGAATGTCTATTGTGTTTATCGTGCTTCCTCCAGCTATAGTGAGAGAAGACAAGTTCTTTAAGGTGGCTTTAATTGCTACAGCTACCATTCTTCTCACACCCCCACCCTAATTGACTTTAATATGAAGTAATAGTCGTAGAGGGGTATCTTTATTGGTTTTTCACCCTCCTCCTTCTCCTCTTTATCCTTCTCTTTAAGTCTGCTACTCAGCAAGAATGAAACTAAGTCATAATCGCTGAATCCTTTATTCCTTTTATCTTCTTCCTCACTTCTCTTACTCCTAGCTCTATATCTAAGTATGTAAGCTAAAGTATCATAGAACTTGTGAGTGTCTGCATAGTTAGTGAGGTCTTCTAAAGGCCTTATTATATCTCTAATTCTCTTTTTATCACCTTTATAATAAATCTCTACCAATTCCTTAAATACATTCTCTTCCTTAAACATGCTTCCTTCCGGCTCTGGCCATAGTTTAACTTTTTGTAAAAGTTCTTTGACGTTTTCAATGTCGTTTGAAACAACTAAGTAACTGTCCTGCTCTTGTTTATTCTCCTTTGATCCAGTATCCTTATTATGTTTACTATCTTGTTTGCCTTTATATTTCTCTAGTTCTGCCTCAATAACTCCTTCAGTTGCCAAAGTTGAAGAAAAGACTAAACAACTCAACGAAGATTTCTTTTTCAACTTGCTGCTTTCCATTAGCTCGTTCACAGCCTTATAAGCGAATTGCACAGGGTGATCTGGTTTGACTGAAATTACTCCAACCTTGAAAGTGAAGCCAGTTTCCTTATTAACACTTTCAAACATCTTTACAGCAAATGGTACTGCAATTACTGAAGGCATCATTAACATTATGTCGTCTCCTCCAAGGTAGAGGACTCCTGCCAATGTCCTTGAAGTCAAATCCTTGAAGTTATTACTACTGCCGTTATTTACCTCCTTTTCAGCCCTCAGTAATTCACTCAGAGTCTTGTAGAAGGACTTTTTGACACCGTAGTCCAGCCTGAAGCTCTTGTCTATGTACTCTGAGAAAGTTGCTGTATTACCGAAGATTTTGCCACCGTCATTACCGTCAGCTTTAACAAGGGCTACATACTTGGTGTCATTTATCGTCTTGTAACCTGCAATAATTTCCATTGCAACCTCACCAAGTGCCTCTAGGTCATTTTTATCAACATTTATGTCTATATCGTCTCTTGGACTCACACTTTCTCCTTCTATTAAGTAAGTAGAGTTGAGCTTTGCCATGAAACCCCTATTCGAAGAAAGTTCCCTAACTAACGAGCATACCTCACACAAGTACTCTTCTTCCCCGTTTTTCTCTAACCGCTTGACTGCTGGTCTTATTCCGCAGTTATCACACACCCTATGTAAGCCAAGGGAGTATACTTTCTCCTTATAGTCTACTTTGTACCTCTCATAACCCATAGAGGCAATTTCGTCCCTAATGGTTTTGTAGTCCTTAACGTAGTTCTCGTAAGCTAAGTCCACGACCTTGACATCTAGCCTTATGTCTAAGTACTCTGGTGATGAATTCATTAACAAACGCTTTACCTCCTCTTTTTTCTTCTCAGGGTCGCTCTCGTTCTCTACAATGTCTCTCCTAACGACTATGTATGAGTGACCTCCGTAACCGCTCAGCAAAGCCTCAGCTGGAATCCTTGATTTATGCTTAGTCCTCTCGTAATACACTTGGTCTAAAACAATGAACGGGTAGACTGAGGTGATGAAGTCTACCAGAAAGCTGGCAAAGCTCATGTCCCTTAACTTGGGAAAGCTTGTTATAAACCTCTGCACCCCGGGGAAGTCTATATAAACTAGGTAGCCTAGGCTTTCGCCTACAGCTTCCCTCTTAGTGACTTCCACTTTCTTTGAAGGTGTTGATTTCCAAACCTCTATGACCTCATCCAACTGTTCAATCTCAAGGCCGAAGCTCTCCAAAATACTCTTGTAAAGTATCTGGCTTGCCCTCTCGTAGCTTTGCTCACCAAGCTTTTCTAAACACTCCATACACTCCTTGGTTTTAGCTGAGAGAGAGTAGCAGACGTCTTTGCACTTGTTAATCCCTGCTACGTCCTCGCTCTCCAACACCTTGTTCACTATATCGCTCAGCCTGTCGGTGGCTGAGGCAAGCATATCAGCCTTCTCTACTATCCCGATATACTCGTTGCTGTGATGCTTTTCAACCAGCTCTCTGACCCTGCTCAGTGTGCCCTTAAGGCAACCTGACCCCTCAATAACCTGGTCAAGGATCTCCACAGATGCTGTCACGTGGTTGGTAGGGTTGAAGAGCTTGCCTAGATCGTGAAGTAAAGCTGCTATTCTCAAGTAATTAAGATCTAAGGAGGATGGCTGGAGCAACCAAACTAGGATGGAGGTTAATTGGAGGTGAGAGACCAAAGAGGTAAAGTTGAAGCCAGGTCTTGTGTCTGCAGGGGTGTAAAGCAGTTTCTCATACAAATTCCCTAGAGTTGAGGTAAACTTTATGACCTCGTCAATCTTCTCTCTCTTTTGTGAATCTAAGGTCTTTAGCAAACCCTCAATGTTATTGTAGTCTATATCTACGTCCAAATGCCTGACAATAACATAGGTGAAGAAGTACTCAAATGGCGTCGGGAGACCTGTGTTAGATGAAGGCTTAAGGGGAAATGCAGGAGCATAGGATAAGACTGTGGGGAGTTTGTATATTATTGATATTAGATCGGCATACAAGTTGGTAGCCTTTGTTTCGTTATTGCCAACAAGATCGCAGGAATAGTTAGCTAGTGCTGTTAAAGCTCTGATGAACTCAGCCTTTAAACCTGGTAAATCGCTCTCATCTACTTTCTTTACTTCAAAATCCGGTAATAGAAGCTTACCTCTCATCACTGTACTTCACCATCATCTTAATATATTCTTTTCCGTTCCAACTAATCTTATCTTTACTTTCGTCGATTTCGAAAGCAGCTATATAATCTTTCCCTTCTATGCACTCCTCCACGTATAGATCATACCTTATACAGAGTCTCATTTTCACCACTCCTCCTTGAAGTCCCTTGGTTTGAAGCGGTTCTGGAACTGAGTTAGATATTTCTTTACTGCGTTAATGTCCATGTTTTTTACGGAAAACTTTACTCTTCCGAACTGTCTGTCAGAGAACTTGAACCTCCCCAAAAGCATCACCTTGGAGCTCCCGTCCTGCCTTAAGCCAAAGCCGTATAGCAACATGCCTAACTCCTCAACCGACTTTATCGACCTATAAACTACCTTACCAATGAACTTTGACCCCTTTGTTACTACCTCATAGTTTGCATTAGCTTTACTAACAAAACTTGTTTTACCCGAAGTCATAACGAAATCACTGAAGGACACCCTGCTGGCTAACCCAGAGTTTCCTAGCAAGTCACAGACCGGGCATACCTCTCTATATTCTCTAATGTCAAACCTGTCGCTGGGCTTAGGAAGAGGATTGAAAATCCTCTTGTAAACACTTGAAGAGGAGTTGGAGGGTCTCGACACTATGTAACATGAACCTGGGATTGATAGCTCAAGTCTGCTTCTTACTAACCCCTTTATTGTTGATCCCGGTATAACCACCTTATCTCCTTGTTTGTTGAGCAGAAAGGCTTCCTTAGAGAAGTACCCTTCGACATTAGGCAACTTACCTTGAAGTGCTTGTTCAACAAGCTTTTCAACGTCATCCACACTCTTCACAAGCTCAACTCCACGCTTTCCTTGACCTACGTGAAGGTAGTCAGACTCAACAGTCATCTCTAGTTCTATAACCCCCTCTAAACCGTTGTAGTTCCTAGGGGTATACTCACTTCTTTGGATAGGGGATCTTGACAATTTCAAAAGCCTCCATGAATGGTTTCATCTTCTCAAAGAACTTGTTACCTTCATCTTCCACGCTCTCTCCTACGTTTACTGGCAAGTCCTCGTCTCCGATCTTCCTTTCCTTACCCGTGTCTGTAAACTTTAGTTTACCGAACTTAACAAAGCCGAAACCTCTGCTCTTATATCCACCGATCTGGACTAGACCGTCTTGAATGCTCTTCATTACGACTAACAGATATCCAATAGAGTAATTTGGTAAGTTGTTCCCAATCAACTTGAAGGTGAACCTTGAACCAGGCTCAACATACTCTACACTTACTAGAGCCCCTCTTACAGCTGCGCCCTCAGTCCTACTTATTGCAACCATTGACCTCGAGTTAAGAGAGTATGTAATAGGCAAAGAGTCTAAGAACTTGACATTACCCATTACACTCATCGTACCAAACAGTTTACAGTTTAAGCAAGTGTACTCCCAAAAAATCTCCAGTGCTTCTCCGATATTTTCAGTTTTTAATGCTGATTCGAAGTCCCTAAATTTTCTATATTTGTTTAAGCAGTAGTCCTTCCCTATCCCGCTACAAACTTCAATGTTCTTCTTAAAGCGTAAAATCCTCTCCCCTGTAGCTCTGAAGACTCCCTTCCACGAGGAGCCTGGGATATACGGTCTTCCTTCAGCATCTTTAAGCACAGAGTCCCTAGCTAAACTGGCTGGGTCAAAGTTCTCTTTCCCAGCCCCAACTCTCAAAGGAGATTCTGCTATTATTTCTCCTTCAATAATTGTAGTCCTTCTTATCACACTTTTGTCGATGAAAGAATAGTTAGGCATCACGTATTACCTCCTCAAGCTTTTTACTCGTCACGGGAGAAACTAGGTCGGGAGCCTTATACAGAGAGACTGTTGCCTCAACCAGTCTTGTTAAACCTAATCCTACGCTCTTTCTAGCTCCAATGAAAATCCCTTCCTTCGTAAAGAGCTTTAGCAAATACTTTAATGTCTCAACGCTCTTAGCCTTCCACTCTTCCTTTTCTCCGTTGACAATATCTAGGTTGTAAATTAACATAGAGAAAGTGAACTCCGCATTTGGCTCAACATAGTCCAGCGTGTATAAATGCCCAGGCATCTGCCCGCCGAAGACCCTGCTTATAGTAACCATTGTTCTCTGGGAAATGGTAAAACTCTGTGCTACAGAATCAAGTATGTAAACCCTTGATGCCAAGTCTTTAAAACCAAATAATATACAAGGGATACAGTACTTTTCCTTGTTACAGCTCTCGCATTTGTCATCCTTCATTTCACAGACATAATACTTGCTGTCGTTTAAGGACTTAATGTAAGACTCAGCTAGACTTCTGAAAGCTCCCTTTAAGGTCGAACCGGGTATTATGGGTGTATCTCCTCTCTTAATTACTGGATTATCAGTAGCCTCGTTAAAGCTCTGAGTTTTACCAGAGCCAACTCTTAAAGGAGTTTCGTTTCGTAATTTACCTTCAATCCTTACAACAGTTGATATTACGTCAAGGTCGGCACAACTCATGTCTTTATTACACCTCACTTGCTCAAGACATTAACAAGATCCTTGAATTTCTCGACAGTCTTAACTGAGTAGTAGTCCTTCTCTAAACCAGTTAAAGTTTCATAAATCCATTTAACGTAACCTAGTAGTGTTAGGGCCTCTTCAACATTTTTGTCCTTTAGATTACTCAAGAGCAACTTTCCCGTCTGCTCATCAATTTCTCCTCTTCCCATCTGACGCATAATGTAGACCAACAATTCACTTACGTTCCTCCTACTTTGAAGGAAGGTAAGCAAGTTGTTGATAGTTGATTGATCTACTGATGGTTTCCTACCTTCTCTGTCCCTTGGATTCGGCTTAACTGCAGAAATCGCTATCTTAGTTGCGGTGTCCAATAAATCCGGAGATGACATATCCTTATTTTCTCTCTCTAATATATAAACGTTTACATTCATGGAATCACCTTAACTTTTCAACTTTTTGAAAACTTTGTTTAGAGAAACTTCGACTCGCAAACCTTGAAGTCGTTAAGGCTATTTTTCCCTTTAGAGTCACTTCATACTTATCTTCAGCCTCCGTGATATAGCCTTCTTCTTCAAGCTTCCTTCTTTTCCTTGATACTGTAGCTATGCTGGTTTTTGAAAACTCGGCTATGTCTTCAACTTTGTACATGCCTTTATCTATAGCCTTGAGTATAAGCAGATCTTTGTCCTCTAAAGTTGATGGCTTAAACAAGTTACCGTCGATGAGAAGTCTGTCGTTCTTTATGTACATCACGAAATTTACCTCTTTTTTAACAACGGCGAAAGAGACCATTAAGGCCATTATCAGCTCATTTGGCGAGTATTGTGTGAGTAGTACTTGATAACTATTCTTGGAGTTACTTATATGCTCCGCTATCCTCATTACGATGTCTTCAAAGCTCCCTTCAACTACAACCTGCCTAAGTTTTCCGTTAAAGGAGTCCTTAAGAGCGGTTAAGTCTTCGTCTGGGTAAGTTACTATGTCAATCCTTGAGAATTTCTTACACTTCAGCTCTCTCTTTATAAGGTGAGGAAGAGATAGGTCAAATGGTGCAATTAGTATTACCATGTAGTACCATCTCCAGCAATCACGTTGACCTTACCAAAACCGTTCCTTCTTGAACTCCCAATCCCCCTAGCAATAACGCTCTCAAGAACCCTCTTCACTAGGTTGTCTTCTGCTACTACAGAGTACCTCAGTTTGCCCGTGAGACCTATTACTGTCTTCCCTGCATATACGACCTTCGCATAACGCATCACAGATGGTTCCTCCCAGAGAGCAGAACTCAAAACAGAGAGATAATCGATCAACTTCTCATCACCCCTCCTTAAACCAGTTACATCTATCAAGTTAGTAAAAAAGACGTATTCCGCCTTATTCGTAAAGACCTTTCTCTTTGACTTATAATATGGAGAGACTATTAAAGCTGGGGTCAAAACCTCGACTTCGAAAAATCGCGGTAGGGAGTCGATCCTTACTTCACCTATTTTAATGTCCGTCACCCTCCATACAGTGTTGAAAACCTTTCTCTCTTCAAGTCTGGAAAGTGCGGTTAAAACACGTTCATTGTCTCCACCAATTTCAAAAGAGTAAGTCTCGCCACCAATAACCTCTAGGCAAACTGGTGAGTTAAAGTACTTTACCATATATCTGTCCTTGTACTTTAGGGGTGATATAGAAACGTCCTTGGGGTTTGAGAGTAGAGTCTTTCCGACCTTGCTGCTAAAGGGAGGTATTATTGTGTTAGAGTCTGGGGTTACATAAACCTCGGCTGCTAACATACTCTCGCCCTATGGCACACTGTCTAGTAAATTAGTGAGCTATCTGGGTAGAAGTTGGCTCTCCGTTGTTGACTTCTTTTGGTTCTGATGTCTCTTTTTCTAACAGTTTGCTAATAGCCTCTTCTTTTTCTAACATTAATTTCTTTTCATCAATGTATTCTAAATGTAGCTTGATTTCTATTATTTCCTTTATCTCTGCTTCTGTGTCGTTAATTGGTTCATATATTGCTAAAATTAGATATGCATACCTTGTGTCATATAGCCATGCGTAAAGTGCTGCTTGGTAAATTGCTGTCTCTAGAACGTGTTGCTTTATCCTTCTATTAAAGCTCTTTATCTCTCCAGGGAATCCGTCTTTAAGAAAGTCGGGCTTTCCGCAAATACCTCTCTTGCATTTTCCATCAGCGGGATCTACCTCTAGAAGTTCTTTAATACCGTCTTCTAACGTTCTCGATAATGTAAGTTCTTGAGGGGAAACTCTAGCTGCCCCATTCACTAGGTTAGCAACAGTAGCTTTATTGGATACAATAGGCCTTAGTGGCACATATTCAAAATTAGCTGTCTTATTTACTTTAATTGGATTTGAAAAAACTACACTTACTTTTAAAAAATTCTTATAGTTGTATCTCTCTCTTAATATGCTTAGTAGTGGCAAATTATATCACACCTATAATTATATATCTTCTCATATTTAAAGTTATCTATCCTTATTTTTACGATTAAATCACCATATAGATATTATGGCGGATATGATATCATGTTGAGGATCTATAAAAAATCAGAATTAAAAATTTCTCATTATAGGTAAAATAACCCTATAATATGTCAATACTAGGCATATTTATTGCGTTTCTATCAATTCATCTTAGGAAATTAATCATTTCTTCTACTCTTATTTTCAATTACCATGTATATAAAAGTTTTGATAACGATGTCTGATGGTTAACATAATCAGACCCTACCATAGTTTCTATATTTTTAAACTAAATATCAGAGAAGGTGTTTATCGAGTTGTACTAATTAAAGTGAACTTTTTTGTACAGATTAATTTTCCAAAGAGAAACCATCTAGGTGTTTGGCGTCATGACACTAACAACAAATGAGTTTATATTATCGATAACTTGAACGTTAATATTATGGTTAGAGACTTGATAAAAAGTTCTTCGTGGACTTTACAGAGATAGTAGAAAGCGACAATCTGAAAGACAACAGAGAAAAATACAGTCATTTTTTATTTTATGACTCGATTCAAAGCCTTTTACTCATGTCTCCATTATCGGGACGAAAACATTAGGTGTTAGTGTTAATGAGAATATCTATGCTCTAATGTTGACGCATAAAGAGGTTAAAGTGTCCGAAAATTAAAGTAGCAGAAAAGGTAAGATGGGGTATTACAATGAATGAAGGCTAAGAGATTAAGCTACGATAAAGCAACCTTACCTATAGAAAAGACTAAGTTCATTTTTATGAAGGAAATGATTCTTTCTATGAATTATTCGCATCTATATATCAAATATTATCTCATTATGTGGTTATACTTTTTCGACAATAAGGTTTGTATATATCACTGTTAGTAATTTGTGTAAAGAAACAAATTAAGTTAAAAAAGGCCGAGTAGATCCGAAACGTTTTTCTTTTAACTTAAGGAATATTTTCTCCTGATAGACCTCTTCCCTATTAATTAGCTGTTTTTAATACAATCCATTAATAGAATCTACGACTTCCAACACTTCTTTTGGGGGACTCCACTTTCTTCACTGTTAAGTGCGTTCTTCAGCTTTTCAACCAAGACCAAAACTTCCTTTTTGGTAAGAATGACAAAAAGCTGATACTGCTTGTACTTCCTCTTTGAAAATTGAAGGAATAAGTAGAAGACTATTTGGATATAATTATAGATAGTTTAATAAATTTATATTCTAGTGATTTTCAATAAATTTAGGGGATCTTATCATAATAAGATAAATCATAAATTCATCAAAGTTTCTTTAAATAAATGCTTTATTAGGGATTTCTACAGAGCTATCAAGATGCTTAAGTTGCTCACTAACTAAGCTATTTACTCAAATCCTTAATCATAAATAGTTTTTAATCTTTTATTTATAAATTTTTGTAAATTTCAAAGATTAAATGTTATTTCAGGAACCAGCTAATTATTAACTATTTATAGAGTAATTCTCAGCTAGTTTTTATGTTTAATCTATACTATTTACTCCTAAGACTGCTAAATACTTAAAAATATGCATGCAAATAATTACTCTTGGTGATATAAATAAGCTATGATGTAGTTTTAACTGCTGATAGGAGCACCTTTACTGATTATGGTGGAATTTCACCACTAGGCTATGTTGCTTGTATGCCTTATAGATTGGTGCCTAGAATGTTCATGGGCAAAATATTTACACCCCCAATACCTTCAGATAAAGAAGGAAAAGCAATTATCGCACCATATTCTCTTAGGAAAGTAGAGGCAGTTGTAGCCAGTAAGGGCTTTAAGGTTGCGGTTGTACCCCCAGAGAAAATTGAGATGCTTATTAAAAAACATAACCCTAAGGTTGTTGGAATAACCACACATGACCCTCTTGGAATCGAGCCTGTAACCGCTCATTTAAGCATGATTTTAGGTGGTGGGAAATCATGGACTGCTAAATACTTTGAAGAGCTAGGGGAGAAGCTTAAGAGGTTAAAAACCAGCTACGAATTTAAGGTAGTAGTAGGTGGCCCTGGGGCATGGCAATTAGAGAGAGAAACCCCAGACTGGGTTGATATTGTTTTCATTGGACATGCAGAGATCGATTTCCCAGAAATTGTTAAGAAGATTGAAGATAAAAGTGGGAATTTGCCTAGAGTTGTAAAGGCGAGATATCCTAAGAAGATTGAAGATATTCCGCCAATAATTAACTCTGCAAGAGGTGGGGAAGTTCAGATCACTAGAGGTTGCCCAAGAGGTTGTTGGTTCTGCCCTGTAACCCCAGACACATTCATTTCCTTCCCCTTAGACTATATTATTAAAGAAGTTAAGGTGAATATGAGCGCTGGAATTAAGGATGTGACATTAATAACAGATGATATGATGTTGTATGACGCTAGAAATCTAAGGGAGGTAAATCATGACGCAATAGTTAAGCTATTTAGGGAATTGAAGAACTTGGGTGCTGGTTATATAAATTTTGCCCATATTTCAGCTGCCCCAGTGAAATTAAGCCCTAGAACTGTTAAGGCTATGGCCGAGATAGCTGAGTGGAGCGAAGATAAAGCAGTAACCCCAGTAGTGGGGTTAGAGACTGGTAGTGAGAAGATTTTTAATAAATACATGAAGATGAAAGCACATCCCTGGGGATACAGGGACTGGAAGGATTTAATCGTAGATGCCACAGCAATAATGAATGACAATTACATATTCCCTTGTTACACAATGACAATTGGCTATCCAGAGGAGACTGACGAAGATGTTCAACAGTCAATAGATCTAGTAGAGTATATTTTAGACCACAAGCCAACAGCATGGATATTCCCTCTGCCAGTAATTCCAATGGGGACGAGTAAGATAAGGGATAACCCATTGCCAGCTATGGAGAGGATGCCAAGCAAATATTGGGATTTGTTATACATTACGTGGAAGTATGATTTATACATTACTAGAAAACTAAAAGATGGTATAGCTAACTATAGTGGAAATCCAATAATTGGGAGGATAGTGAGTTATATGATAGATAAGGTCTTTGGAAGTATTGAGTGGTATTTTGAAAAGCTTAAAGAAACCAAGGGTAAATCGGCCCTTGATTATAAAGACATAAACCTCAATAACTTCTATGGAATAGTCTGGGCTATATTCATGTTAGTTAGATTAGCGTTTTCAAGGACTGAATAAGTTAAATTAGAAAGCTTCTTCCTTTTCTGTTATAGTGGCTTTGAAACTAGATTTTTCTTTTAGTGTAAGCAACTAAATACGACTCTGTCTTGATAGGGCATTATAACATTAGCTGTCTCAAAGTTGTTAGGAATTACAAAGAAAATTTTCTGTTCAGGCTCAGAACTAAAACACAACCTTTCTTCTGTTAGCGTTAATGGTACTACAATTCTGACTCCTAAAAGCCGAAGCCAAATATATCTGCTAAGAGACAAAATATAATTGTAAAACTAAAAAATTTGTATAAATGTGTTGTACCTTAGTAAATACTGAGCAATGAAGAATTTTATCCCGAAATAACATACAAACAAAAATAACTCTAAATATTCCTTTTTTTCATATACCACATGCCTAAAGTAGCTGTAATAATGGGTAGTAAATCTGATTGGGAATACATGAAAGAGGCTGTAGAATTGCTAAAGCAATTTGGTATTGAAGTTGAAACTAGAGTTGTTTCAGCTCATAGAACTCCAGAGTTTATGGTTGAGTCTGCAAAGACTGCAGAGCAAAGGGAGGATTGAAGTTATTATTGCTGGAGCTGGTGGAGCCGCACATTTGCCCGGTATGACAGCCTCATTTTTGCCAGTAATAGGAGTTCCAATACCTTCTAAGCATCTTAATGGTTTAGATTCCCTCCTTTCCATTGTTCAAATGCCTTATGGGGTTCCATTTGCTACAGTAGCTACTGGAAATGCAAAAAAGCAGCCCTTCTAGCATTAAGGATTTTGGGAATAAAATATCCTTATATTGCTGAAAAAGTTAAGAAATTCATGGAGGACATGAAGAATAGGTAAAAGTCTTACCTCTAGGCTTTATAAACTCAAGGAATTTAACCGTTGCATAAGGTACTAAATTAGAAATGAATAGTAAGTTACGAGATCTTACTTTAAGGTAAGTTAACGAGTGCTATTTCAGATTGGGATCTAAGCTGTTGATGATAGTGCACAGACTTTAAGACTAGATATACATGCTCCTAAATCCTTGTTCTAAGGTTAATGATCATACTATCACTTGGTTAATTCTCTAAATGAGAAGACAGAAGTCGTACTTATTGTCTTAAAATACAGTTATCCTTATGAAAAGGGATTATTTTTAGGAATTAAATTTTAGTTAAATACATATGTAGAAATCAATTAACATTAAGAGAAAAATCATAAAAGAGAAATATCAAGATTAAAAGTTTTCAATAAATCTATGCAGAATCAAAAATTTAAAGCTAGAATTTAAACAAATTAAATACCCAACTTGTTATGACTTTTTCCGCAAAAGACCTCCAACACAAGACTATATATGGTGTCTTTCATTCCATCCCTATCTGGATCTCCTATGTGATCTACTAAATAATTCTTAATTTTGCTTACGTGATTCCAAGTTCCCTCAGATAGGGCAGTTTTTAGAAGCCCAGAGTGAACTGTTTTAGACGGCATTGTTATATAGTAATTCTTCAAGTATATATCTTTTTCTTTGCCTACCAATTTTCTATTTTCAGCGTTAAGAAAAAAGACAAGCCCTTCCAAAGCTCTTTTGCTCATTTCTTTTTCGTAGTTACGAATAAATTGTGTTTACATCTGCCAGTTGAGAGACAATTTGGCTCTAAGCTGATCATTTTTAGGGGAGTAGTTAAATATTTTAACACTGCAAGGTGAAACAACACTCATATTTTATTCTTCCACGATTTGAATTTATTGAGGAATGTGAGCTAACTGAAAAGTAGTGAGTTTCCTTAAGAATTAGTATAACAAATAAGAAAAACGCACTTGATTCTTTGTTGCTAGTAGACTTTTCATTTTCTTTATAAAATTTTACTGTTGATTTTCATAGTGACGAAAAGCAACACACGGTCAAATTTGACTAGGAGAGGTGCTATCCACCTAAAATTTTCATTGATACGAAAAAATGTTTGAAGACCTCATGGAAATAAGTTAATGCAGTTGCACGAGAGCCTGGTTAAATATGACAAGATAATTTAAGTCCAAACTAGTTATTATTCTTTACATTTGAGCTCTTTTCCAATTTTTAATGAAGTATTTCTAAATTCTCTCTCGACTTTTTAATGTTTAAAATAACATGGAAATGGTTTTTCATTTCTCTTTTCGTCAAGCTTGAAGATTATCAGTTATACATCGAGCTCTAGTAAAAAAGATAACTACTTTTAATTTGTTAACGCTTTAGTTTCAAACACTTTATATTTTAAGGAAAGAGGAGAAAGGTCGGCATAGAGTAGAGCTGTCATAATAAATCACTACTGCTGACAATAATACGGTCAACTTTTTTCAATTAGAGTAATAACTTTCTATCATGAACACAATGTTTACTTACCTCACAAAATGAAAGTGATAAGGAAACTAGCACTTTTACCTTGAGTAAAAAATAAATACCGGATCGATGATTTTCTCTCTATGAATAAAATTATTATTGCTACAATAGCAATAGTTGCAGTAGTTCTTGCAGTAGTAGCATGGTATATAGTAAGTAAACCAAGTCCCGTGAGTCAGACTTCAACATACACTTCCTCACAGCCCACGACTCTTACACGTTCCTCTATTCAGCCAAGCTCAGTTAATAACCTCAACTTAGGTATTCTATACCCTAATGACCTGGCATCAATTGGAACTTCTAAAGATATTACAGTAAGTAAAGGAGGAAATTACACGCTTAACTTGACAAACTACCAAGGAATAGAGAAAGACTTTAGTCTGTTTACCGTACTAATGATATTTTCTAACTCAACAATGAATAAGACAGTTTTTATTGGATGGGGTTCAACATTCTTCATACCAATTAATACCAGTGCCCATCTATTTCTATCTCCCGGAGTTTACAATTTGACTTTAGGAGTGTCATATTATGTTAAACAGACTGTCACCCCAGTTGATTTTGGTAACATTTCTGTCAAGATGGGGAACAGCTCCTTGATTACTGTAAACTTCAAAATACAAACTCAACCAACTACTTTCCAAAATCTATCCTCTTATGTTAAGCCAATCTTCATCAACATAGGTGAATTGAGCAACGTGTCTGGTGGACCCTTTTCAAATTTATCAACGATAACAATAACCAGTGGGGGAGAGTACTTACTAAAAATGCTTAATACAACGAAGTTAGAAAAAGACTTCAAAGCGTTCTATTTATGGATAACATTATCTAATTCGACAGAGAGCATATCAGTTCCAGTAGGGTTCTCGTACTTCCTACCACCAACTTTGATTTACAACAATACAGTGTATTTATCCCCTGGCGTTTACAAGATGAACGTGTCTATATACTATAATCTCAATGACAGTGTAACATCAATGAGCTTTAGAGGTACGATAGTTGAACTAGGCAATGCCCCGTTAGTTAATGTTAGCTTCACGGTGACTAATACAAGCACAACACCACTACCGCAACCGCCAGTAACGCAAGTTGGGACTGGAGTGATATATAAGAACGGTACTGCTGTTGTAACGTTACATAGCACTGAAAGCGTTGAAATAGTTAGTGCTTCAATAGTTGGCACAACATATACTGCCAACACGTCCTCAATCACTAATTATCAGCTAACTGCTGGAATTAACACAGTAACTATTAACTTCGGTTCTTCTGTAGATCAATATTTACAGCCTGGGACAGTATATACTATATCATTAACATTGAGTGATGGAATAACGGTTGAAGTGGTTGTACTTGTTGAATAAGATAATTTTTCTTTTAACTTTTAGTTTTTGTTAGGATAGCTAACTATAGGCTTTACACTCTCCTTAGTGCAATTAACCCCTTAATAGGTAAGTTCCGCTTAGCGATACCAAAAGACATTGTACTGATGACAGAGCCCAACCCAGAGTACATAGAAGAGGCATTAAAGAAGACATTCAGAGTAACTGCGTGTGTGGTATTTGTTGATGGGAAAAGAGTAGGGATACTTCCATTACCAGAGGTTTTAGATGATAAAAAGTTATATCTCTTGATAGCAACTTTGAACACAGACACCTCATTTTCCGCTGGGGATGTAATATACTTTGTTGGGAGATGGGAGAGAGAAGGGTTCGCAATAGACAGCGTGGAAGTTGTTGAGAAAAGTGAAGATCCACTCGAATCAAGAGTAAATGTGAAAAACCTTTTGCCTCTATACAGCCTCCCAAAAGATTACCCAACAAGGCTAATAAAGTTCTTGGAGAACTTCAAGGACACTGACCTCCTCCCCGCTCTAAAGAGCGAGGGTTCCCACTCTTGTTAGAGCGGACAGGTTCGGGGTTACATCCTTTTGTTCAACCCCAGGCTGGGTGTTCAGCCGGTTACCCCTATCCCGTGAGGGGCTCGGGGTTATATGTTTTCTTAAAATGTTGAATGCACCTACTATATCAGCATTAAACACTTTGTTTAACTTGAAGCACTTAAATAATCCTCTGACTATCCTCTTCCCACATGAGTCACCGTGAACTGGACAAGTCGATGATGTATAGGCTTCATTGACTTCCTCTACAGTTATTCCATACTCTTCGGCAACTTCTTTGATTCTGTCTATGACTTGTTTGTAGCTCCATACATTTGTCACATTGAAATTACCTTTCCGTTGAGCTATGTATTTGGGATGACCGACATAGATAATCGAGACTCCTTTCTCATAGAGCCATTCAACAACTCTTCTAACTTGAGTGTCTATGTAGTGCCAGACCCTTTTCCTCCAAGTTTTGAACATGATGTTGAATCTGTGTGCTATCTTAACTCCATATTTGTTTATCTTACTTTGATACTTAGCAATCCTTTCTCTCCAATAATGAGACTCTGACTTTATTGGTCTTCCATTAACTAGAGCTGATGTCCCGTCTTCAACATAAATAGCCATCAGATTGTTAACACCTAAGTCAATTCCAGCCCTTAGATTTCCCTTAGGCTTTTGAGGAACTTTTCTCCAAACACCCCTAACAGCTTTCTCAGTCGCCGTGTAGGTTATATGAGCATACCACGTCTTAGTGTCTGAGTCATAATGAATTTCTAATTGTCCTTGCTTTCCCTTCAGATGTACTAGTCCCGAATATTCAACTTCTATCCGACCTACAGCACCCAACCCTTTAATAACGATTTTATTTTCCGTGATTTTGTATTGTCTGTTCTTTACTACAAAAAATGAAAGCCTCGCCTTTCAAGGCGGGGATGAAAACTTATAAACCCCGAGTCATTTAATATATTCTAGGGACTAACTGTGGAGGACAACTCTCAAGCGTGGATGAGGTTTAGAAGTACAAGACATGCTAAGTACTGGTGTGCCTATCACTTAGTGTGGATTCCAAAGTATCGTAGGAATATACTCGTAGGTGAGGTTGCCGAATATACTAAAGAGGTCATAAATAAGATCATCAATGAACTAGGCTGTGAAAATCTAGCTCTAAACGTTATGCCAGACCACGTTCATGTCTTTGTTCTATGTCCTCCACGACTAGCCCCAGCCTATGTAGTAAAGTATCTTAAAGGTAAGAGTGCTAGGAAAATTCTACAAAAGTTCCCTGAACTTAAAGTTAGAGTTAAGCATGGCAAGTTATGGACTAGAGACTATTTTGTAGCAACAGAAGGCAATGTTACTGCTGATATTATTAAAAAGTATGTTGAGGAGTAGTGGTTGAAAAATGAAGAGGACTAGCGTTGTTTCATTAATACCAGATAAAGATGCTGAAGCTAAGTTAAAAGCTCTGTGTAGTTTAGCGTCAAAGTTGTGGAATGAGGTTAATTATTCGAGGAGAATGCAGTTTTTCGGAAAACAAAAAGTGGATCTAAAAACAACGTATAAAGAGTTCCAAGAAAAATACAAGAAACTAATAGGTATTGTCACAGCCCAACAAGTTCTAAATAAGAACAACCGAGCTTGGAACAATTTCTTCAGAGAGTTAAAGGAAAAGAAAGAAGGAGGTTTGCCTGGTTTTATAAAAAGAGTTAATCCACCAAGTTACAAAAAGAGAGAAAAAACTAGGAAACTGTGGGTTGTGATAAGGAATGATCAGTACGAGATCATGGGAAATAAAATCGTTATCAAATGGTTAGGAGCAATTGGCAGGATAGAAGTAGAATATTCTGGTTTAGTGCATCTGAAGGGAAAACAAGGAATATTAGAGATCCATTATGACTCAGATACAAAAACGTGGTATGCACACATCTCTTTTGAAGTCGAAGAGAAGGCTGTTAGAGGTATTTGGAGAGAAATTCCTTTAACACCTAAAGGTAGCCTGAGGGCTGGTATCGACTTAGGAGTAAATAACTTAATGGCTATTTATGTTGAAGACGGAACATCAGCGTTAGTGAATGGTAGACCTCTAAAGTCAATTGTACACTATGTTAGGGAGAAAGTCTCTGAGTATCAGAGTGAAATAAACAAATTAGGTGTTAAGACAACGCGTAAGCTCAGACTAACCCATGAGAGGGGAAGAAGACAGGCTAAGAGCTATATAGACACTCAAGTTAGAAGAGTCATAGAGTGGCTATATAACATCGGAGTTTCAACAATCTATGTAGGTTATCCTAAGTATATTGCCAAACAGAAAGGTAATTTTAACGTCACCAACGTATGGAGTTATGGCTATGTGATAAAAAGGCTGACAGAGGTTGCAGAAGAGTATGGAATAAAAGTTGAAGAAGTTAATGAGGCATACACCTCAACAACATGTCCTATTCACGGTGACAGTTGTGGGAAGAGGATTGTCAGAGGACTCTTTAAATGCTTCAAGTTAAACAAAGTATTCAACGCAGATGTAGTTGGTGCTTTTAACATTTTGAGAAAATCCATAACCCCAAGTCCTCGGAAGGGGATAGGGGTAACTGGCTGGAGACCCAGCCTGGTGGTGAACGTAGGATGTACCACCAAACCTATGAAACGCACTAAAGGAATCGTCGCACTTTAGTGCGGGGAGGAGGTCAGAGTCCACAACTCTCTAATTTTACTTTTCTTCTTATAACCAGGAGGGTTAACTCTCTTAATAAAACCAGGTAGTTCCTTGTCTTTCTTTTTCTTCAGTTCTTTGAAGAAATCACTCCACGTTTCGTTATTCTTGTTGAGGATTGCTTGTGTCGTGTCAGAACCTATTAGTTCGCTGTACTTTTCGTAAAACTCTTTGTAAGTTCCCTTCAAATCAACAACTTTGTTAGTGAAAAACTGTTGTCTTCTAACATAAGTTACTTCGTTCCACAACTTTGATGAGATTGAACATAAGAGTTTTAACTGCTCCTCTTGTTTTTTGCCAGGTTTCAGCTTTACTTCACTTGTTCTAACCAATCCATCTTGTTTTTTCTTGGGTGCAGTGGGCGTAGAAGATGAAGAGAGGAGAGAGTCGCTTTTAAGAAGAGGTGTTTGAGAGTTGCCCACTGTACCCACATTGTATTATTAAAGAAGACAAATTTATAAACTTTCAAGTCTCCTCCCCGCTTTGAAAAGCGAGGCTTCCTTAATTATTGTGACGGAAAATATAAGTACAAGGAGATGATTGATGAGATGATTGATAAAGCAGGGGACTTAAAGGTAAACTTATCTCTCGATAATCTGCTGAGCTATGATAAGGAGTTAGGTGAAATAACATTAGAAAACCGGACTATATTTTGCCAATCTACATGAGGGTTGTTGATTTTTATGTCTACACAAGGCTCGTTCTGAAAGCGGATCTGCTCCAGCGGGCTGTAGTGAGAGGTGAAAAAGTAATACTCACCCAAGGTTTCGTTAGAGCTGTGAATAAAAGTTTACACAAAAAAAATGACTGTAGAAGAAGTAGCGCATTCGGTTGGAGGAAAAGCAGTTGGTAAAAAGATAGTTGTCAAGTTTGAAAAGTTTGTAAAGTTTCTGTTTGAATAAGATGGGGAGTGGCAATGAACATGGAAACTGATAATTTGGTTGTCTAGCAATAAGTTTAACTTATGATTGTTAGAGAGAAATATCTGCAAAGCCTAAGAGAAGAAGTTTTTCATGTCTTAGCCACTTATTAGCTTAATAGGTTCGTTTTTCCCTTCCTTTTCATAAAAGAAGATTTACATGAGAGGTAGTAACTAAAATGTTTTCTTTATATAGCACCGAAAAGCATATTACTTCCACGAAATTATTGTTTATTAATGAAGAGAGCTTTAGTTATAATGTTAGTGCTCATGATAGCAATAGCTACAACAATAACTCTCCATGATAAAACAATAGTAGCAAAAGCTACAACACGGTATGTAACACTAACAATTAACATCACTGGCAATGGAAATTTAACAGTTATAATACCAAATAACTCCACCGTAATAAACGAGAGTACCACTTTCAAAGTCCCTGCTGGTGATCCAGCCCTCATACTCTCTAACAAATCATTCTGGCCTGGCAAAGGGACAGTTGTAACAAAAATATTCTTGATGTATCGTATAACACAGAACACTACATTAAACGTTTACTTCAATGTCTCAAACGTTGTATATCCATCATCAGAATACGCAAGGGTCACAATACTGAACGAGGGAAACCTTAATTTAAGTATCGCAATCTTTAACGACACAGTTATCTTTACAGGCTTTAACATTGACAATAGCTCAGCAACATTTGTAGCCCCCATCAACTCAACAGTTGAGATCTATTATGGCAAGGAATTCTGTGTTAACGAAACTCTTGCCGGTCTGTTTTTTAATGACTATTACTATCAATACACCATCAATAACTCAACGCCAGTGATACTAGTTGCGACTCCGGCAGTAAATACTATGACAACGAATAGCACTACTACCACGATAATTACTACAATGACAACTAGTACCACGACCACAACGACTTTGCCATCTACCACGGTTGTTAGTATCCCAGTGCCAAACACTACAACAACGCTAACTCAACACAGCGAAACTGTAAGCTTAATATCTACAATAACTTCTCGTAATAATCAGTCAATGATCTATATCATTATAGCTATAGTTGTGATTGTCTTAGTAGCATATTTCGTTTTAAGGAGGGTGAGAAAATGAATAGGATTCTAGTTCATGTTATTTTAACATTGTTTATGCTTACGCTAGTTCCAGGGTTAATGATATCTAATAAGTAGCATATTGTAGTTGCATCAGCACAAGATGTTACAGTGACTTTTTATCTTTAATGAGTCCAAACCATTGATTTTAGTTTATTATCCCTCGCTCGATAGTTATGGCTGATTATTCTTTCTGTATCATTATCCCTTAGGAGAAAAGCTAAGTGAAGAATTTTTAAAATCGGCTACATAGAAAACTTAAAAATAATAAAAAAATCATGTGGTAATATTAATAATCATAATAGCAGCAGTGGCATTACTTAAAAGAAGAAAGTAAGGTAAGGTGAGTTTCGGAAAATACTTTTTTTAAAACATATCTATTTTTCTGTTTTAATTGCATCAATGACTATTCTTTAATGGAATATTGGACCCAAGAATAAAGGTAGATGAATAAAAGGAGTAAGAGAAGAGCTTAGATTAAACATACGCAGTCTGTAAAAGTAGGACGTTCTACGATAGGAGTTTGAGAATCAATGAAAAGATATAAAGGCCGCTCAACTTCATGTATTTTAAATTTATATTCTCTACCTTATAAAACAATTTACTAGTGGATATCAGAAGGACAGGGAGGAACATAAACTATTATAGGGAGGTTAAGTTTTAGATCCTTAATAATTGCATCATTTACAGTATAATAATGGATAGCTTCATCCGGATATGTGAGTTTTTCCATAATTGTTAATGTAACACTATTACAGCCAATCTCTTTCAACTTTAAAGCAATATTCTTTACTCCCTCTGGGGGACGACTTGGCATGATTAGCAAACCTCTGCCAGTACTTAGAAACTTCGCTATGTCGTCATAGTTCTTGTTTCCTCCGCCTTGAAAAGTTAAGAATATTACTTCTGATAGATCTTTCCCAATCACGTGTAAAGCCTTAATAACAGAGGAAACGCCTGGAATTATTTCAAGAGGTATATTATATTTCTCACATCCCTTCTTGATCTTTTCTAAAAGATGACGAGCAGAAACAAAAATATCGCCTCGATGTAAAAACCCCACATCTGTAGTCTTTGCATAATTAAATAACTCTTCGAACTTATAGTCCATCTCTTCTTTTGGTATTTTAATCACTTTCTTACCTTCTAAATAGGGAGAGAATAAGTCTATGATACTTTCCCAGCCTGCGATAACTTGACATTTCTTTATTGTTTCAAGGCCTTTTACAGTTATTAGCTCTGGATCTCCGGGGCCAACACCAACTATATAAAACATTGTAAACCCTAACTATATTATGCGTTTTCTCTTATTATAAAATTTTTCCCTTAAAATAGCTCTGTAGAAAACCTAAAAACAATGAAAATAAATATAGAATTATTTATGATTACTGTTCTCCTTATATTATACGTTATTATCTTTAACGCAATCTCCTTTTCAGTCAACTCTGGGATCTTTGACCTAACAAAAGAACCGCTCTTCCTCTTTATTACTGAATGCACTGTCTCAACTATTGGCCTTCTATTGTAATCTTCTGGCAAATGCCTTTTCATCCTCTTTCTGTTTTCCCCTTTTGTTCGGTGTATTGGGACATCCTCGTTTCTAACTGGTATTATTGCTTGAAGGTCGTGCTTTTTGGCAATAACGTGGTTTTCCTCTGAGTCATACCCCTTATCACCAATGATGAGTCTGAACTTACCAACTAGTTCCTTGTCCATGTTTTCCAACGTCTTCTTAAACTCCTTTGAATCGTGGATCTCACCAAAATGGACGTCAAATGCAACTACTATCTGCAATTTTTCATCAACAATTATTGTTGCTTTAACGTACTTCTTCCTCACTTTCCTACCAAAGTCGTTAAGCCTCTTGTCGTAATAAAAAGAGTGGTAGTTCAAGGAGAAGCCGGTGCTGTCAATAATGATTATACTTCCCAGCAGACCTAGGAAAGACTTCGCAACCTTGTTGAAGACAGAAGGAATGAGTTTTTCATTTATCCTCTTGCAGAACTTCTGGATTGTTGTAAAGTGGGGTATATCAGAGAGGGACAAGAGGGTGACGAAGGAGGGGTTAGAAGATAATATCTCGATGACGTCTCTATAACTTTTGTTTGCCCAGGCTTTATACAGCAATATGACAAAGAGCTGGTACTGTTTATACTATCTCTTTGAGAACTTGGAGGAATAAGGAGGGAGAACTCTTTTTGATGTAATTATTGCTTGTTTTACCAACTTGTATTCTAGTGATTTTTCACGAATTTAGGTAATCTTGCAATAATACGGTAAGTCATAATACGGTAATACCTTCAATAAATAAATGCTTTATTAGGGATTTCTACAGAGCTAATGTATAAGAAAAAAGTTAAGAAAAATCTAATTGCTGCTCAACGGAAAATCATAGTAGGTAAGTTTGTATTTTCAAGTCTATTGAAAAGCATCGGAATACCTAGAACCGTAATACTTATATACTAAACAAAAAATTTTATTGTAATGAAAGCGCTTCCCTTAATAATCTACCTCCTCTTCCTATTACAAATAATTTCACCAATAATAACAGTACAGTACATACAATCAGCAACAGCAAAGCCCCTAATACCACAGCATTATATATCGCCACCCTCAATAACTCTTCAGTCTGGAAGCGGTGAACCAGTAGGAATTGCAACCTATGGAAGCAATCCAACAGGTTTCTCTGGTGCGTCATACACAATAGAGACCACGCAGTGGCTTGGCATAGTAACTGTTGATTCTCTTTCAGCAACATCTAACTGTACAAGCGCTCCTAACTCAGTCAGTTTTCAATTGAACGTAGTGCTGAACTATGAATATAACGGGAATACATATGCCCTATGGGTTCAAGATGTTGCGTTTTTCAACACACAAAACGACGAAGTATATGTTGGAAATAATATTTGGAATGCAACCACTCCATATGCAAATATAGCTGGTGTACGCGGAAATGGAGGAATATATGAAACGACACTGAATGGTTACACTGTTACTTATTATGCTTACACAGACAGTGCTTCATACACAACCTTAAGTCTGCCAGCAACTATTTACCTTCTTGTAAACGTAACTACTAACAGTCAAGGTCAGCCAGTGATTTACTTCTGGTACAGCTATGGTCACGGCTGGGTTAACTACGACGTTGTAACAGTAACAAACGCTACTGGTGCATCTAATGTTTACTTCTTGGTTCAACCCGGGCTTACTTCTGACTCTAGTGGTATCTATTATGATGCTGCATTAATTATAGGCGGGCCTTACAATGGGGCATATGCAAACATACAGAGCGGGACTGTCTACTTCCAGTTGTTCTACTGGAATGGGCACAACTTTGAAGAACCGTTATATGCATACACAGTTGGATATGATACTGCAGAGACTGTAACTAATGCTAACACTCAGCTTTATGTTAACTCATCAAATGGGGAATTATATGCAAAACTAGTAGTTGGTCAGACACCAAGCCTTCAAGAACTGTGGAGCCCATGCAATGTTGTACAACTAACTATCTATTCTCCCGTGAATCAAGGTTATATCTACATTTACAACTACAACTTGATATATCCGCAAGCGACACAAGTAGCATATAAAGTCCCATTTGTTGGTGGACAAGCAACACTGACTTTATACCCCATGAAATATGCATTTTTAGTTTATCAAAATGGTCAAGCAGTCGCAGAAGCAAACATCTATGCAGGGGCAGGGCAGAGCGTCTCAACAGATACTACTCAGTTCTCAATCTCTCTTAATGAAACACAAGCCACTCTATACCTCGACGAGAATGGCACAGTGAGCATAACGATAAACGCTTATGGGACTGTAACGGTAAACGCTGTTTCACCCTCAAGCGTTAAGACTTCATTTACTCAAGAGACAGTGAACGTAAACGGGAAAGACACTATAGACTTAACTATTTCCCCAACTCAAGCTGGCACTTACACTGTGACTGTAAACGCATCGATCTTCCCTGGCTTTTACGTAACGCAACAACTCACGATTATCGTAAAAATACCAATTTACCGTGTAACTTTCGAATACAACGTTGTTGGTCAGCAGTTGCCTCAACAGCCACAAGTGACTTTAACATTCCCCAATGGGACTACAAATACGATCAGAACTTACAACGGTGAGACTATAACTGTTCCAGCGGGCACTGTTTACATATTCCAGCAAATAATAAGCCAAGGAAGCAACACAAGGTGGGCAACACAAACTTTAGTTACTGGCGTCATTAAAGCGAATGATACCACAGTTAGAGCAACATACTATGAGCAAGTACTAGTAAACTTTGAATATCAAGTAACTAACGGACAGTGGACATCAACACCACCAACAGTTACTTACTACAACTTTACAAGTAAAACATCGGTAAGTTTACCCGCACAAGCATGGGTAAACTATAACTCTGCTTACTGCTATCAAAACGTCACTGTAGGAGGGGAAAGGATCATTGCAACAAACTACAAAGGGACTGTAACCTCTTCTGACACAATCACAGTTGATTACACACTGCAGTATTATGTCACGCTTAATTCACAAATCCCAGTGTATGCAATAATAGGAGGAAATAATGTTTCGTTAACTAGCGGTTGGTATAACTCTGGTACTACAATCTCCATTGAAAACATAACATACTATCCTTCATCTGGTGAGAGATACGTCATCACATCAATCTCTCCCTCTGCAACTGTTACTGTAAATTCACCAACAACAATAACGATAAGCACTGTTGAGCAGTTTTACGTTACAGTGACAGTCAATTCACAGACCACAATCTATGCTATCATAAACGGAGTAAATGAAACACTAAAGAGCGGTTGGTATAACTCTGGTACTACTATTCAAGTTGAGAACTTCACTTACTACCCAGCAAAGGACGTAAGGTTTACTATAGTTAGTGTTGAGCCATCAACGAAGATAACTGTAAACTCGCCAGTAACAATAGAGATAAAAACAGCAGAGCAGTTTTACGTTCAAGTAAACTCGTCAATACCGGTATATGCTCTGATTAACGGCAAGAACGAGACCCTTGTAAATAACTGGTATAACGCTAATACTAGTATCCAAGTTGAGAACTTGACTTATTACTCAGCAAAGGATATAAGGTATGTAATAGTTGCAATTAAGCCGTCACAAGGGATCACGGTCACTTCTCCAATCACAATAAACATAACTGCTGTGAAGCAGTACTACGTTACAGTTAATTCACCCATACCAGTCTATGCTTTGATTAACGGTAAGAATGAAAGTCTAACTAGCAATTGGTATAACGCAGGGGCAACTATTCAAATCGAGAACATATCATATTACCCAGCACAAGGAGTGAGATACGTAATTTCCTCAGTTTCGCCTTCTGCTAATGTTACTGTTAATTCACCAATGACAATTCAGATAAACGTACAGAAGCAATTTTACGTTACTTTAGTCTCACCATATTCAGTATATGCTTCGATTAACGGTGTGAACGGAACTCTAAAAAGTGGTTGGTATAACGCTAACACCACAATTTTCATTGAAAACGTTACAAATTATCCGGCAGAGGGCGTAAGGTTTTTCATATTAACTGTTAAGCCATCAATGAACTTCACAGTTAATTCTCCAATAACAGTAGAGATAAAGGTGGCAGTGCAGTACTACGTTACTGTCAACTCCAAGATCCCAGTATATGCAGTCATAAACAGCGCAAACGAAACTCTAAAGAGTGGTTGGTATAATGCAAACACCACAATGTACATCGAGAATCTAACATACTACCCGACAAAAGGCGTTAGATATTTAATGCTCGGTATTATGCCATCGCAAAAGGTCACAGTTAATTCTCCAATCACCATAAATATAACTGCTGTGAAGCAGTACTACGTCAATGTAAACTCTAAAATACCATTATATGCCTTAGTTAATGGAAAGAACGTAACTTTAGATTCTGGCTGGTATAACGTCAGTTCAGAGATAAAAATTGAAAACATATCATATTATATGTCAAATGACATAAGATATGTGATTGTGTTAGTTTCACCATCAGAAACTATAAACTTGACCTCCCCAATTACAGTAAACGTGAGTGTGATAAAGCAGTACTACATCCAAATAAATTCACCAATACCAGTAAAAGCTATAATTAATGGCACTGAGACGTATTTGAATTCCTCATGGATAAATAAAGGGACAGAAATTCATGTGATCAACTATACTTACTATAACAATAACGAAAGGTATGTTATGACTGGAATTTCCCCACAGTCATTTACGGTTAATTCACCAGTAATAGTAAATATAAGCACGATAAAGCAGTTCCTAGTCACTATAAATGGTGAGCAAGAATGGACTACTCAGGGAGAGAAAATCACTCTGACTGCAAATGTCCCAATCTATGACGTTGGAGAGTTTGTAGGGACTTACAATGTTACGCCGGGAACTACAATAACTGTCACCTCGCCAATAACTGAAACGCTTGCGCTACATCCAAACTATGTCTTCTATGCTACTGTCATAGGAATAATATTGGTAATAGTAGGAGTTGTAGTCGCTTTCATAAGAAGAAGAAAGTAATTTGTTTTAAACCGCACGACTTTTTTAAGGGAATAGTTATTGGGAAATTGTTGCTTAAGCAGTGATAAATGACCCGGGCACTGAAAGTCGCATTAACGAAGTTGAGGTTTTAACAACTGTTTTAAACGCTCTATTTAGAGTAGTTATGAAAGAATGAATAAAATTTGTGGCATTAAAAGAAACAGTTAAAAAGAAAAACACAGAGTTAATTTTAAAATATCTTGTTATCTTTTTAAAGAGTGAATCAACTTATTTGAAAATTTTTTACCGCTACAATAAAAAGCTAGATCCAATACTCTTCCCCTTCTCATTTCAGTCATACGATATACATTAAAAGCTTTGATCGTTTTCTGCCTATGGGCTAACGCCTTATGTTAGCTCTATGAAATACTTTTTCAAACCTTGAACATTCATTAATCTTTCGTCAGTAGTTAACAATTTCCCGTTGTACTTTATTGCTAATTGAACAAAGGAAGCGTCATATACTGACATGTTGTAGTTTAACGCTAATTCAAGAGCATCATCTATAACTTCATCAACACGATGAATTTTTAAAGACCCGAAGAACTCCGCCTTAATCTCTTCATATATATTTTTAGCGTCTTCAGCTGATATTTCTTTTCTAATTACTTTCTTTCTGATTGCACTTGCAACTTCATAAAAAGCTAAATCAAGTGTGTGAACGTCACTTTCTTTCTGAAGGAACTTGACCACTTCTTCACTATATTTTTCAGGGAAATAAAGAGAAATAATGGCAGAAGAATCAACGATAATCATCATCCTCAGCGTCCCTATCTTCTCTTATATCCATCCATCCTGGTCTAGAGCTTTTTAATCTCTTCCTTAGTTCTTCAGCATCTTTTAAAGCCCTTCTCCTCTTCTCCATCATTACAAGCTCCTCTAGATATTGTCTTACTTTTTCAGGGTAATCAATTCCAAGTTCTTCAAGCTCTTGTTTTAGCTTTTTACTAACCCTAACGGAAATTACTTCACTCATGTTTATTCACATGACAATATTTGATTTTCGAAGATATAAAGTTTACTCTTTTGTCAACAGAAAAAGAAAACATGTGAACAGGTTAATAACGTGAACGCATAAAAATATTCATAATCATGATTAACTAGTTAGCTAAAGAGAAAAATTACTTTCTTCTAACTAGTAAGAGGAGTAACGCTACTGTTATAATGATGACTATTATCGCAATAATTGGAAATGTAGATTTCATGATGGTGTGAGATGTGTAAAGCGCCATGGTTATCGACGTGTTCGAACTCGTAGTAGAGCTACTTTGATTTGAGTAAGTAAAGGTATATATAGTAGTCACAGGGGTTACTGTTGAACTGCTTTTTGTCATTGTACTCGAGCTATTAGTAGCCGATAAAGAACTTGTTGTTTTCTGAACAGGGTAAACTGTAACGTTAATAGTTGCATTTTCTTCCAGCTTCCCAAGGGGATTCTCTACAATAATTTTTATCAAGTAAGTCCCGTTTTCGGTCACATTGTACTCCATGGACTCTCCCTTAGTCTGCCCCAGAAGAGAGTCATTTACATACACAAGGTACGTGTCCTGCTGGTTTTCATTCCATGAGATGTTTAGTATCGTGTATCCCGGATAATGAAGTTCAGTGACGTAAATAGTGAAGGGTTTAGGTGATTGAAGAGCGTTGTAAAATTCTAATGAGGAAGTTACCGTAACTTGCAATCCAAATATATTCACTTGTGTTGAGACATGAGTCAGCAAGATCGTTAAATTTAAAAATGAAAGCCTCGTTTTTTAAGGCGGGGATGTTAGATAAGAAAAATTTATAAATTTTCAATATAAAGTTTTTATTGGTAGGGATAGTCATGGGGAGCCACCCTTTAGCGACTGCCCTTGAAAGCGACACACCTCTTCTCTCTTATTCTATGCTCCCCATGGCTAACCCTCCCCAAGAAGATGAACCAGAAATAGTTAGAACAAGTACAGTTAAACTTTTGCCAAACAAAAGTACTGAAGCAAAACTAAAGTCGTTATGTAGCATCTCATCGAAGTTGTGGAACGAAGTCACTTATGCTAGAAGGATGCAGTTTTTCGGAAAGAAAAAAGTGGATTTAAAAACAACATATAAAGAGTTCCAAGAAAAATACAAGAAACTAATAGGTTCTGCCACAGTACAGCAAGTTCTAAATAAGAATAATGAGGCGTGGAGATCTTTCTTTAGAGAGTTGAAGGAAAAGAAGGACGATAGTCTGCCTGGTTTTATAAAGAAAGTAAACCCGCCAGGTTATAAAAAGAGGGGTAAATCAAGGGAACTGTGGGTCGTGTTGAGAAATGACCAATACGAGGTTAAGCAAAATAAAATTCTTATAAAAGGAACGGGTGCTGTAGGATGGATAGAAGTGGAATATTCGGGGCTGATTCACTTAAAGGGCAAACAACGCAGAATGGAGATCCATTACGACCCAGATACTAAGACGTGGTATGCTCATATAACCTACACCGTGACGGAAAAAGCTGTTAGAGATGTTTGGAGAAAAGTCCCTCTAACACCTAAAGGTAATTTAAGAGCAGGAATAGATCTAGGAGTAAACAATTTGATGGCTGTGTACACGGAAGACGGTTCCTCAGTCTTGGTGAACGGAAGACCAATAAAATCAGAGTCTCATTATTGGAGAGAAAGGATTGCCGAGTATCAGAGTCTGATAAACAAATATGGAGTTAAGACAACACATAAACTCAATATCATGTTCAAAACGTGGAAGAAAAGAGTCTGGCATTATATAGAGACACAGGTTAGGAGAGTTGTAGAGTGGTTATATGAGAAAGGAGTCTCGATTATCTATGTAGGTCATCCTAAGTACATTGCACAACAGAAAGGTAATTTCAACGTCACCAACGTTTGGAGCTACAAACAAGTAATAGACAGACTCAAAGAAGTTGCAGAAGAGTATGGGATGACTGTTGAAGAAGTTGATGAAGCCTATACCTCATCAACATGTCCAATTCACGGAAACAGTTGCGGGAAGAGAATAGTAAGAGGGCTCTTCAAGTGTCTTAAGTTAAACAAAGTATTTAACGCCGACATAGTCGGTGCTTTCAACATCTTGAAAAAATCCATAACCTTGAGTCCCTCACGGGATAGGGGTAACTGGCGGAACACCCAGCCTAGGGCTGAACGTAAGGATGTAGCCCTAAACCTCTCCGCTCTAACAAGAGTGAGAACCCTTGCTCTTTAGAGCGGGGAGGAGGTCAGATCAGTTGAATTGACAAGAAGACCGTCTGCGTCATATAGTGAGCTCTCAGAACCTACCATGGTTTCGTGGTAAAGCAGTCCCCAGCTCATATTGTAAATTGAAAACGTTTCAATTACGTTGTTCCCGTTCGTTTGCTCCTCTTCCACAAGGATAAACTTGTCGTTGATAAACCCTACTGCGACTTCATTGAAACTTTTGACCGAGATAATTTTACCAGTTGATAAATTGAGCAATACAAGGTAAGAGGAAGAAGCGCTCTGAACATAAGTAACTAGACCTATGCCGTTGCTTACTGAAACTGAGTTTGGCTTAACGTCATTGTAGTCTGGTATTTGGTAAAGTACTTTCCCTGTTGAGAGGTTTATAACGAAATACTCAGTGTTAGTGTGAAGACCTACTAACTCTTGGGTGAAGTTCAAAGAGGCATTTGAAATAACTCCTAAACAGTTGCTGACTTCTATTGTTGATGCATTTGCAACGTTTATAGAAACGTTTCTTACCACTTGGTTATGAAAAAGTGAAAGTAGGTAAGTTTTCCCTGCTGGAGATGATTTCCAAAGAGCGTAGATAGAGTTGTTATAAGCGAAAATATCAGAAACTACTCCGTTTGTTATCACATTTTTAACGTGCCAGCTTCCGTTTGTGTAGTTAGCATAAGCTAAGTAGGTTTCATTCAATGAATAGCCGTTTGGAATTGAAGAAACACCCGGAACATAAACAAAATAGATGTTGTCTCCAACAGCTTTAGGCGGTGTAATAGGAACACCATTTAGAGGTAAAGGAGGAAGTCCTAGACCAGATATAAAAGTAGAAACTGAAGTTATGTTGATGTTAGTTGATCCCCCATTTACTGTCACTTGACCTTTTACACTCTCACTCAAGTAATATACGTGATTAGAAATGCTCTGAGGGGTTGTAACGACTATTGTTCCACTTAAGGACAAATCAAGAGCTAATGAAAAGGTTGTTATCGATGAGAGAAAAAAAGGAAGAATAAGGAAAAACGAAAGGAGAGCCTTCTTCATAAGAGCAAATAAAACTGACGATTTAAAAAATTTTATCCAAAGTAGTGTTACAGTCGGACTTCATTTTTGTCTGACTGTCTTTACATTTTACAATCTATATTGTTTTAACTAGTAGAAGAAATGATATAGCTAATATCTAACAGATAATAAACTTGTCTAAACAAAGGATATTGAAAAGCAGAGCGATCTCAACAAATCTTATCTTTACTTCGACTTACTTATGCTTTCTCGGCACATATGCAAGAGTTGTCTGAGATATTAGTTTTCCATTCATATTTCAGTACATTCATGTGATAGACTAGTAACACGTGCAATTGATAAACAAAATTTTGCTTATCATTATTCTAACGTTAAGATGATTACCAATACTCTGCTGAAGAGATCGAATTACAGCCTCTTCTATATTTAGTTAAGATCTACATAATCTAAGGTAACATACGGATATAAAGATAAAATTAATTTACTGCTTAGCAAACTACGTCTTTTTTCTAGCTCACAAGATATTATATCAGAATTACTAAGAAAATATAATATTAAGAGGTAATTATTCTAATTGAAGAATTAAATTTTCTAAATTTTTTAGTAAAAAACATCCTTCTATTTTCGTAATATCTTACCCAACCCTTGATATACAAAAGATGCACCAATGAAGAAGAGGATAGAATTTATTGCGAAGAGTGAAACAGCTATTATAGTAATTGGTAATATAATGTTAGAGGCTATAAAATTGCCGTACATCTCAATAAATATCTCTGCAATAGATAAAATGAAACCTACAATTACTAACAAACCTCCTACTCTTACATAAATTTCGTCATATATATTGCCTATTCTGTAAATCCCCAGCATCAGTAACATATTACCTAAATCTGGAATTAGTGCAACTAATACATTAGCTAAGTAAAAACTCAAAGGAAAAACTGGTTGAAGGTTTAGAGTGTTCACAGCATAGGTCTTGCTAGTGAAGCTGGTAGCTATGTGTACATCATAAAATATCATAAGGAGAATTAAGACATAACCTATGATAATTAGATTTGCTCCCAAATAACCAATTCCCAAATGTCTGTAGAAGTTCCTCAATAATTTAAACCCAGATCTAAATTTCGCTATAGATAAAACGTAAAGGACAAATCCTATTGATACGATAACGAGACCGAGTAAAGGATATGTTGCCCCTTCAGTGGAGGTAAAGAATACAAAAAGTAAGAGAAGAAAAGCTCCAGCTTCCAATAATTCTTGAGAAACTACTAAAAACGAAAGTGCCGAACGTATCTTTTTAAGTCCGTCAAATTCACTTTGCATATAAAAAGTAAGTTGTGGAGAAATAAAAATTTTACATTATAAACTTGGCGTTAAGACTACGATAATATCTATTCGCTTTTCTCTTCCACGCTCAATTTAACTTGTAATACATTTAGAACATGATAGGGATTATAACAAAAGCACTAACTTCCATGATTTCTGATAAGCTTGGATCTTATGGCTATATTTGACTAAACTTACGTGCTAAAAAATTTGTGTGAAAAAATCAGAGACTAGTTATTGTCTTTTCAAACGTCCTCTCCCGATAACTCTTTGAAAGCAAGAACGGGAAAGTGAAAATTGCGGTAGCTATGGCTCCACCAATTGGGAAGAAAACGTCCAAAAATATAGGTATGAGAGAGGCAGAAGACAAGTAACCTACAACCATATTTCTAAAACTGAACTGCGGTATTTGTGACTGTGAGACTGGGTAGAATCTGGCGTAAATTGAGGAAACATATACGAAGACAAACGGGATCAAGAGACTACCTAGCCCTGCTACCGGGTTAAGTAGGATAAGCGAAACTGAAAATGGTAAGAGAATTATGAACAACGAGAGGGTCTTAGTTAGAACATATTTTCTAGCGTAATCTATGGGTGTCATAACTGATAAGTTTAGCCATAAAGGTTCATTTATGAAAGCAGATTGAGAAGTGAACATGACAAAGTAAAAGCCCGTGAACCCAACTACAAATTCCTCCCCGAAAGAAACTCTAAATAGGAACGCAAAGATTACGTAGTAAACTGCTGCAAGTGCAGAAGTGACAATAAGCATTTTATAGAGTTTCACTCTCCTATTTATTTGTTGCACTACACCACCTAGGTTAACCCTCCCACCAATCTCAATAAAGTTTAAGTGTCTCTTTAGCATTGCGACTAAAGGTGATGAAGAATAGAGAGAGATTGAAGTTGTTGCTTTACCTCCTTGAGAGAGAATTCCTTGCCTCCTATAAAACCCATTTATTAAATCCTCAATGTTTGCATTCCTCATCCCTAGGACTAAGACTATAACATCTAGTGCACCTAAAATGAAATAGCCGTAAACATAGCCAAAAATCATGGAAAATGGAGAGAACGGGAACTTCAAAATCGAAGATAGCATCCAAACAGTAATTATTGCAGATATGATCTTTCTGTGTTTCTTAAAAGCGAAATAAGAGAATGTGTTTATGATAGAGACCATCAATACTACTAAGATGGAAAGGAAAGAAAGGAGTGGGAAAAGAAGATAGGCAGCAAATATTGTTGAGAATAAACTCAGCAAAAAGGAAGAGATCGACTGTGCAACCACTATATCTCTCTCCTCAAAGGGTAACGTGTAGAGGAAATCAATGTCAGACTTCTGGATAAATATAGAGGTGTAAATACTGCTCATGAGGAAGTAAAAGGAGATATAAGCTATCCCACCAATTGCATAACCGTATAACGTATATGGAGAGAGGCGAGCATCTG
The DNA here is from genome assembly GCF_059755235.1 of Sulfurisphaera sp. Lineage (NCBI taxonomy): Archaea > Thermoproteati > Thermoproteota > Thermoprotei > Sulfolobales > Sulfolobaceae > Sulfurisphaera > Sulfurisphaera sp. Next base: position 67,598 of record NZ_DBPRYF010000049.1, on the reverse strand, counting down.
AAGAGGATGGAAACTCAAAGGAAAAGACGATAAGAACTAATATGACTGAGAAGATAATTGATTTCCTAAATGTTGTTCTTATTTTGAACTTAATCAAGTCCCAAAGCATTGCTAATCAGTACTCCTTCTGCTTTCACTTGTTTCATCTTACTTTTTATTTCTATGGATGACTTGATTTTATTGGCGTTTCTGTTACTTTCTGTTTCGAGAAATTTAATTGATTTATAAACTCTCTGTAATTGATTCATTCCAAACGGGATAAAGCGCTCTACAAAATTAACTTTTTCTGTCCCCCTTGACTTTTGTCCATTATTCATATATTCACCTTTGATTGGAAACATAAAAATATTTATTGGCACTAATTTGAGCCGGTTTGGAAAGAAAAAATAATTTCACTTTCTTCTAGCTAAGAAGACAGTTAATGCTATGACTATGACTACTATCAAAACAATCGATATGACGAGAGATAAGCTTAGACTAGTTGCACTCTGAGAGGTTGTTGTAGAGCTTGTTGTTGCAGGAGGAGATGATGTCGAAGAAGTTATAGCTGAGGATGTGGTTGTTGTACTAGTTGTTGTATTGGTTGTGGTAGCTGTTGTACTGATTGTCGTAGAAGTGGTCGTAGTGGTGGACGTTACTTGAACTGGGTAAACCGTGACACTAACTGTCATATTCTCTTGAATTTCTCCGAGTGGGTTCTCAGCAATAACTTTTACCAAGTACGTACCGTTTTCAGTTGCATTATATTGTATGGACTCGCTCTTTGTTTGAGCAAATAGAGTATTATTTACGTAAACGAGGTATGTGTCGCTCTGATTTTCATTCCATGAGATGTTTAGTAGTGTATATCCGGGGTAGTGTTGTTCAGAAACGTTAATTGTGAAGGGTTTAGGTATTTGGAATACATTTATAATTTTAAGTGATGAGTTTTCTGTAACTTGGTCAGTTTGTACATTCGGACGAAGAGAGATTTGAGTTAACAATATAGAGACTGTAGACGAGTTTACAAACAGACCGTCAGGAGAATTTAGTGAGGTTGGAGAGATTGTCTCACTCTCTTTGTAAAGCTGTCCCCAAGTTAAGTTATAAACTGAAAGTGTCTCAATGGCACTAGTTCCAAATACTTGTTCATCATAAGCTAAAATGAACTTACCGTTTATGTAGCCCAAGGCTGTTCCGTAAAAACTCTTTTCTGATATGGTTTTATTTGTTGATAGGTTGTATAAGACAAGGTATGATAACCCAGTTGGTGACCCGGTAACAGATGTGTAGCTCACTAATCCTAAGTCATTGCTAACTGAAACCAGAATTGGGGGATTTCCATTATAATCTGGTATTTTGTAAATGACTTTGCCCGTGGACAAGTTGATGACATAGTATTGTATATTTAACCCAGTAGTTGATAACGACTGCAAGTTGAGTGAGGATGAAGAGTTTGAAATGACTGCTATACCCTTACCTACTTCAATGTAGGAGGCATTTGGTACGTTGATTGAAATGTTTTTAATTACGTTGTTTTGAGAGATTGAAAGTAGATAAGTTTCTCCACCATGAGAAGACTTCCATAATGCATAGATTGAGTTATTATAAGCAAAAATTCCAGTCACAACGCCGCTTGTTATTACATTTTTAACGTGCCAACTTCCGTTGGTGTAGTTCGCATAAGCTAAGTAAGTCTTTGTGATGTTATTCAAGTTCGAAATTGAACTAACGCCAGGTACGTAGACGAAATAGATGTTGTCTCCAATAGCTTGTGGTGGTGTAAGCGGAACTCCATTTAGAGGTAGAGGAGACAATAATCCTAATGCAGATATATAACCAGTCATTGAAGTAATGTTGGAACTTACTGAAGTTTTATTTATAATAGTAAAACCTTTAACAGTTAAACTCAAGTAGTACACGTGGTTGGAGATACTTTGAGGGGTTGTAGATATTATCGTTTCATTGAAAGATATTACAGTCACTTGTGAAAAAGTTAATAAAGACAATGAGGAGACGAAGAGCAGTAGAGAAAATAGGATGATAGATGTTTTTGCTAATTGGCTTTTCTTCATGTCGAGATAAAATATAATGATAAAAGTTTAAATAATTTACCCAAAGATAAGGGACTCCATTGCATATTGCCTCGTCTTTTTTACTTCAAGGTTATAACTAGAGAAAGGTATTATTGAGTTAAGATAAAGCTTTTTAATAACTTACTTACTCGTTAACACAAAAAGAGATAGTAATAAGAAAAGAATTGTTTTTAAGAAGCGAATGAAAAAGCTTCACTAGCAGGGAGGAGATCATAGACTAGTTATTGTTTTTTCAAAAGTCCTCTCCCAATAGCCCTTTGAGAGCAAGAACGGTAAAGTAAAAGCCAAAGTTACTATAACTCCAGCTAAAGTCGGTATAACTCCAAAAATTGGTAAGAAAGAATCTAAATATATTAGGTATAAAAGCCCCGGCAACTGATAGACCTCCAGTAAGGACTCTTGCATCATAAGAAGGTGTCTGTGACATTAGCACGGGGTAGAACCTAGCGTTAACAGATGCGCCATAAATATAAGTGAGTGGGATAAATAAGCTACCAACACCCATTAAGGGGCTAAGGAGAATTACAGAGATCGAGATTGGTAAGAAAAGTATAAACACTGAGAGAGTCTTTGCTAACAAATATCTCATGGCGAACTCCACTGGAGTCATAACTGATAAGTTAAGCCATAAAGGTTCATTTACAAATGCTGATTGGGTAGTAAATAAGATGATGAAAAGCCCTGCTAACAAAACTATATTAAGCTCTAATACAAGAAATGCAATGTGAGGGAGATGACCCTTTATTAATGAAAATCCTATGTAATTTAATATTCCAACTGCAATAGTAATAGGCAGTATTTTATACATTTTCACCCTCTTGTTTATTATATATGGTATTCCGGTACCCATATTTATCCTTCCTCCGATCTCGATAAAGTTAAAGTTCCTCTTTAACATTGCGACCAAAGGTGATGAAGAGTATAATGAGATTGAGGTTGTAATTTTGCCTGGTTGTGTAAGAAGTCCTTGCCTCCTATAGAACTCATCTATTAAATCCTCGACACTTGCGTTTTTTATGCCAAGAAACACGGTTATAATGTCTAACACAGCCAAAATAAAATAGCCGTAAACGTAACCAAACAACATTGAGAATGGCGAAAACGGGAACTCCAAGAGTGAGGACAGCATCCAAATTGCAATTAAGGGAGATATAATTTTTCTATAACTCTTAAAGGCAAAGAAGGAAAAAGCACTCATCAAGGCAACCATTAACGCCACAGGCACGGAAAGGAAAGAGATAACTGGAAATAGGATTATGGCTATAACCACTGCTGATATTAAGTTTATTAGGAAGGCTGAGATAGAGTAAGCAACTTCTAACTCCCTTTCGTTAACTGGTAACATATAAAGAAAATCTACGTCGGATTTTTGAATAAAGAAAGAAGTGTAAATGCTGTTAGTCAAAAATATTAGGGAGAGGATAGCTATTCCTATAACGGTAAGCTCATATAATGCTGGTGAAGGGAGATGGACATGAGAGAGGGAGAAAGAATTTAAGAGTAACACAAGTAAGACAAATGCATAAACAGCCATTGCAGACTTCCTAAAAGTTGTCCTTACCTTGAACTTAACTAGTTCCCATAACATTTTAAACGCCGGTACTCATTATCCTAGCAACAATGCTTTCAATTGGCTCGTCCTCTTTCCCTAGCCTTTTTAACTCTTCAATTGTTCCACTCCATACAACTCCACCTCTGTTTATAATAATAACGTGGTCTGTTAGACGAGTTGCAATTGACATAATGTGGGTAGAAACTAAAAACGTTGAATTCATGCTCCTTAAAACACCTATAACCCTCTCTTGTGTAGGTATATCAAGGTAATTTAGCGGTTCATCTAACAAGACGATCTCTGGATTGTGAAGAATTGTTAAAGCAATAGAGAGCTTTTGTAAATTCCCCCTTGACAGTTTCCCAGCCTCAACGTTCACGTAACTCTCCAGCTCAAGAAGGTTGATCAACTCATAAACCCTCTCCCTTGGTACTCCTCTGAATGAGGAAAAGTACTCTAGATTCTCTCTTACCGTCAACGTTCTGTAAGGCATGGCATCCTCAGGCAAGTAACCTAGGACTTTCTTAACCTCTTTTGAGTTAGGTGGCAAACCTTTGATGTAGACTTCGCCTTGATCAGGTTTAAGCAAACCAGCTAAAATCTTAAGAGTCGTGGACTTACCAGCACCGTTGGGACCAAGCAAAGCGTATCTACCTAAACAAGGGACTGAGAAAGATAAATTATTGAGAGCGACTATGTTTCCATAACGCTTGACTAAGTTTCTAACTTCAATGCATTCCATAATGAGAGAGAAGAGTATAAGGATAAAAACTTTTTCCAAAGTTTGAGCTCTGTAGAAAACCTATAAATAACAAAAATAAATATAGAATTATTTAGAGTTATTGTTCTCCTTATATTGTATGCTATTATCTTTAACGCAATCTCCTTTTCAGCTAGTTCCGGGATCCTTGACCTGACAAATGACCCGCTCTTCCTCTTTATTACTCTAAACCTATATAACAAAGCACTGACAAAATGAACGTAATTAGAGTAAATGATAAGGAAGAGTAAACTGCATTAGATAGCGAAATCGAGGATATAAGCAGAGGAATTAAGTCGCCTATAAGCTCAAAGGAATTATAATCAGTATTACCTCCTATCTTAAGGAGACTTTGGTTGTAAAATTTTCATATATCGTAAAGAGCTGTAACAATAAGAGTGTAGTTAATTATACCTATTGCTCTTACAATTAGCTATGTGAGTTGGAAAATTTAAAGTGGCAAAGCAGAGTTCGTTGCCATTACATTAACTGCAACTGATATAAAGAGCATTACAATCTCATAAACACCTAGGTAAGACCATTTAACGTAATTGTTCTAGGTATCAAATCCTTTTATAGCTTCAATTGGCACCACAATAAGGGATTACAAGTGCTATAAATGCAAAGAACCAGCAAAAAGTAAAGTGAAAAGAAAACCACTAGCTTTATCACTTTCAATTAGTTGCCTTGCTAATTCTTGCACACTGATTGTTGGATAAAGGACTGTGGATTAAGATTTCTAATGGAGGTAAGAGTGATAGTACAGCTTCTACTACGACTAGGTCTGTCAAAAGCTCTTCAAATATAAGTAACATAATTCCTAAGCGTAGTTTACCTAATTCCATCTAGTTCAGACATAATTTCACCTTTTCCGCTCTTAAAAAAATATGATGATAATCACTTTAGATATTATTTCGTTATGATAAAAGATCTTAATCATATGATATTCTATCGTGTTAGCTTTAAAAAAGCAAGAAATGATTTTCAAATAGAAATTTACAAAGGAATAGCACAGTCTAACACCTTTCTTATACGAGAGTAGAATAAGTTCTATTTCTTGTTAAAAATAATAGTTTTTGAGTTTTTAAGAAACTTATTTTAAACGAGAAAAATCTATATTATATAAACAAACTATCCAAAATTCACATAGCTAGAGTATGACATCTTCAAGTTTTACTATTAAACTATAAAAGTCTTACATCACATAACCATAAAAAAACCTCAAGGTTGATAAACAGCTGTAGCCTTTACCTCACTCATGTTTCCCCCTATACTTACAACTAAGGTTACGATATAGTTTGAACCAGGGGTCAGTAAACTTACATTGCTAAACCAAATAGTAACCTCATTCTGTCCAGGTTGCAAGACAACTGGATTGACATTAACTGAAGAGAGTCCAGTCCCCTCAATTCTAGCTGACAAGACTGTAGCTTGTGTAGAGGAATAAAGTGAAACTTGAGCATAACCGTTTCCTCTAATTATCCCTTGTCCTACTTGATAAATCTGAGAAGGGTAATTGGGTTGAGTTTGAGGCATTGGTGCACCCATTGGATTTATGTTACTTGGGGGATAGCCAAGTTGAGCTGGAGGGATTACAGTTCCCATAGGTCTTATCTTACCTAGACCTACATAAACTAGAATAAGACCAATAAATGAAACAATGCCTATAGGTATTGCTGCTAGAATCCCTCCTATCTTTGTTGTGCTTTCATTGTATATTTCTCCAACCTTGTAAAATCCTACCCCAATTAATATGTCTGCTATGATTAAAAGAACTTCTCCAAGATATACTATAAATACACCAACAAGGACAATCGTCAATATTGCACCGATAAGGATCAAGATAAGAGATACAAGATATAATGTTGTTCCAGTATATCCTATTCCAACGTCTCTACCTAAACTATTGAGGATTCTAAAACCTCCTCTAATGTTAAGTAATCCTATAATTCCTAGTATAGCTCCAATAACAATCACTGCCACTAAAGCTCCAACAGCTCCTAGTGCTGCTGACACTGCTCCAGGGGTTGCTATTGAGAATAATGAGGCACCTAGTATTAAAGCTATAAATCCGATAAGTAGTGGTACCAAGATTAGTAGTAGTGTTCCTTTACGTAATTTATTAATTCCTTCAAATTCGCTCTGCATAATAGAAAATTAGAAACTAAGATAAAAACCTTATTGTTCTCTTTCTCCGCAAAATGAGTTTATTTGTCGATTTACCTATAGCTTATATTTTATAACTTTTTAATTCTTAAGGGGAAATTGTAATATGTTTTATTTTTAGTAATTTTCAACACTTAAAATGGGTTAACCCCACAATTATTAACACACCGTAGTAAAATAAATGCTATTGTCTATTCTATCCGCTATAGTTTCTTCCCTTTAATTTCTATCTAGCCTTAACAAAACCTATATTTACCCCTTAAACCTCTGTATAAGCGTAATTAATTTAACTATATTTTATCTCATATATATTCCAGTAGACTTCATGTCCACTATCATAATCCTTTATTTGGTTATGTGTTTCATAGTGTTTTATGTTTAGGTTACGTAGAAGGAAAGGTTCTTACTTTTCACAATAATTTTATTTCTCCTTTAACTTACTCTAATTTGTGAAGGAATATAAGTTCAAGAATCTGACTATTCTTCTGATTCAAGGGGATATAACGGAGCTTAAGGTTGATGCAATTGTTAACGCAGCTAACTCTTATCTAAAACATGGAGGAGGTGTTGCTGGAGCCATAGTTAGGAAAGGAGGAAGAATAATACAAGAGGAGAGTGACAGATATGTCAGAGAACACGGTGTAGTACCAACTGGAAGCGTTGCAGTAACTACAGCTGGCAAGTTAAAGGCAAAATATGTTATTCACGCTGTAGGTCCGATTTATGGTGACGAAAACGGTGACGAAAAACTAGCTTCAGCAATAAGATCGTCTTTAGAGAAGGCTGAAGAACTTGGAGCGGAGTCAATTGCTTTACCTGCTATTTCAACTGGGATATATGGTTATCCTTATGATAGATGTGCTTCAATAATGTTTAATGAAATAATGAAGTTCTCGGAAAAAGCGAGGTCAGTCAAGAAAGTAATTGTTTGCCTTTACGGAGATGAAGCCTATAACGTTTTTGAAAGGACATTTGAGAGTAATTATAAAACTCTTAAACTTAAGTAGGAGGTTTTATTTCTATGTTAAGAATCTGTTTAATATCTTGAGGGTCAACAAGTTTTAGGAACTCATCTACAAAATTTTTATTTATATACAACGCTGACGGATCGTTCGATAATAAAAGAACTCTTTCATAAAACTTTATCTTTTCTTCATCGCAAGTTGAGAGCTTATTTCTTTTTCCCTTAAAGTTCAATATTCTGTCGACTATTTCATCTATTTCACTTGTAACTTTACTATTTAAAACCTCATTCAATAACGTTTCTATACAACCTTTGTAGTCATTATCCTTTTTACCTATTACTATTAAAACGTGGCAACCCATAGTTCCACATAATTTGATGGAAGGTTTCTTGACTTCAAACTTTATTCCGCTAGTAATGTTATTTATCTTATCGTATATTGCATCGAAACCTTCATCATTACCATCAACTAAATAACATATATTGCCCTTTTCTATAGGAGATCCTAGAGATACTTCGTTTTTAAAACGATATATCACATTATCTTTTCCGTTGAGAGAAGCTATTATTTCTGGTGAACTGTATCTATCTTGTATATTATAGACTCTTTTTAGCAGTAATACTTCAGTATTTCCTTCAGCAAAAACTTTAGTGCACTCTATCATAGCTACAAATACCCTATCCAGCTTAATGGCTTCTCTAGATCTTTAAATAGAGACATTTGAGGGTATATTCTATATTCTCCACCTTTAAACAGAGAAATTATGTTGACCTCGTTATCTTCAAAGATATCAGTCATAAACTTTATCACTTCATTTGAATGAGTTGTAAAAATCACTTGTGTACTAGACTCTTTTATGCTCTTAAGAACTCTTATTAACATATCAGGGTGAAGGGAGTCTTCAATTTCATCTGCCAACAGTAATGAGGCGTAAGAGAGACTATCTCTGATCAGTTCTTCTTTTAATAATCCCCTTCCTATTACATATGCAGGTATTGCTTTATTATCTTTAATTTCATGTAAAGTATAAAATCCATAGGCATCTTGTAATATTTCAAAGTTTGATTTAATTCCTTTATTTCTCGCATAACTCACTATTTTTTCCGGTATGGAATATGAGTCAAAATGAGTTGAAATGTATACCGGGAACTCTTTTCTTTTTATAATCTTTTGCTTAAATCTAACAAAAGGCCAACTCGCGGGTATATTTACTCCTTCGGGGAATCGAATCTTTAAATTTTCCACTATTATATTTGCAACCGGCTTTTTAGAGTCTGGGTATAGAATGTTTAAGGTATAAGGGTCTTTCCTCTTGAAAATAAGTTTTAGTTCTTCATTTCCGTCCCACATTAAAATTTCGGTATCCTCTATCGTTAGGTAAGAGGAGAAAGTATTACCTCTACTATTAAAGGTATAAGCCACGAGTTCATTTATTTCATTTTCAGTGTACTCAGAATAGAAAAGGGACGAGAGAAAAATCGCCTCAAGAAAAGAAGTCTTACCGGTGCCATTCTTTCCAATAACAACATTTATCTTCTTCAAATTAGCTTCAATGTTCAATCCCCTAAAGCCCTTAATTGAAACTTTAGTAATCATAAGATATATTTAACGGCGTGGGTATTAAGTTTTTGCAAGAGTTAAATGCAAGGATAGACCTTGAGTAAGTTCTAGTTTTACATCCTTCAAAACTTCATCAGCATAGAGAAAAAGAACGATAATCTAGGGCATATATCGAAGTAGACCTTATTAAAGACCCTTTTCTCTAACTATAACACATTTATACTAAAACAGTATAAAGAGATAATATGAACTGCGATAATTACACTACACCGCTTTCTCAAATAACAACACAAACAGTTAAGGAATACGTAGAGGATTGTATAAAGCCATTAAACTACTATGCCAGCTCTGTATTAGCAGTTAGTGATTATCTGTCTAAACTTGTCGGCCTCTCATTGGCTGAAATAAAGGTAAAAGACCCAAACTTGCTGCCTTTCTTTCTAGGAGGAATTAAGGAAGACGGTAGCTACTCTGATAACAGTTTAGCTAAGCTGGTATACTTAGAATTTGGGTACTTCATAGACCCAATAAAGCTATCAACACTTTTAAAGACGGACAAAGACCCTTACCCCGAGTTAAGAATTAACAAAAGGCAAGAGCAAATACTTTCTTTAAGCTATTTAGAGAACATAGTCAAGTACACTGACTCGTTATTAACGAAAGCTGGGATACAGAAGACTCCTTCTACACTAGACGCGTTTACAACTGAAAGCCTCGCTCTTTAGGGCGGGGGATGAAAAGCTTAAATACGAACAAGACGATCTTATCTTATGACTAGGTCAACTGGATTTCAAGTCTCAGTTCAGATGAAGGTTGCACCTAGTCACGAGGTTAAACACCTTGCGTATGTATACACAAGAGCTAAGCAACTCGTTGTCAATTGGCTGATAGAAACAAAACCTGCTTTTAAGACTAAAACAGATCTAATTAACATCCTCCATCATGAGTGGTATGAAAAGCTAAAAGAGATGGGGTTAACAGGACGTCTAGCTGAAGACTGTTATAGAGACGCTGGAAATGTGTACACATCATGGTTAGAGAATCCCAACAACAATAAATCGAAACCTAGAATAAGGAAAGTGTCAGTTATCTTAACACCTAAAGCGAGTTATAAACTAGACTTAGAAAAGATGAAACTAAGCATCCTAGGTTATGAAACACCAATCTTAGGTTATTCTAGGACATTGACACAGTATAAAGGTTGGAAAATTGCTGAAGCCAAATTGGTTAAGAGAAGGAAAGATTGGTATCTTTTTATCACTTTTAAAAAGGAGGAAGAGAAGAAGAGGAAGAAAGCAAAGACAAAAGGAGTAAAGTCAGTAGATAAGGGAGAGAAAAAGGGGAAAGAGAAAAAGAAAGACGAGTTTAAAGTAACTAGTATAGTAGCAGTAGACATAAATCAGGGCTTTATCATGGTTGGCAATGATAAGAAGGTCGTAGAAATTCCAACGAGGTTAGATGACGCTGACCACTACGTGAATGAAGCACAAAAGCTACAACAGAAATATCCAACTAAGTGGAGGTATTCTAAGCACATACAAAATAGGATTGCACACTTCTTCAGAAGGGAGAGGAACATCCTAATGGACTTTGCTAAGAAAGTTGGTAGATGGGTTGTGGAAATAGCTATGCTACTAAAAGCAAACGTTATAGTGCTAGAGGAATTGAATAGGATGATTTATAACATTAACGGATTAAGGAAGAACTATAGGTTAAAGTTGTATCTGATGCAATATAGTAGAATACAAAAATGGATTGAATGGCAAGCCAAGAAATACGGATTGAAGGTAATAAAGGTCAATCCCGCTTATTCCTCTACTACTTGTCCTAAATGTGGAACTTTGATGAAAGAGAGTGATTATAGGACTTTTCGTTGTCCTAACTGTGGTTTTGAAGAAAATCGTGATTACATTGCAGTTATGAATTTGTATGGGAGGGGTATTCTGCACCTCTCGACTGCTCACGGGATGAAAGGTGGAAAAGACCACTCAGACCGTGAGAATCCTCGCTCATAAGAGTGAGGAGAAGTCAGACTACTAGGTTTTTAGGAGAAGCCCTCTTCAAAGTTCAGTACCCCGAACTTTACAGTGATCCCCAACTTTTGCAATACTTGGGTATAACAAAGATTACATTACCAGTACTTGGGGAATCAAAGAATAAATTCCCATTCTATATACACAACTTAAATGGCTTATTCGACTTGATTTTTAACGTAATGTACTACTCTTATCACTACTTTATGAACTCCTTTGCTAAGTTGTTATTAAACGTAAGTTTGTTAAACCAACACATTAAAGAGTACACTAAGGGAATATCAGTACCTCCCATGGGTGTAACGTTATCTATATACAAGGACTTTACTGTCTCCAGCAACATTTTGCAAGGTAGCCGTATAGATATAGCGGACTTCCTGAGCAATGATAAAGTTAACGAAACCCTTCTGTTTTTAGGCCCTAGAAAGATAGACGTGACAGTTTATGACCAATATAATGAAATCAGATTAACAGACACGATGTTTAGTTGAGGGAAAGAGATGAAAATACTCAACCCTATTCCAACGGATTTCACAATTGACGAAAAGATGATCATTTACGGTATACCGAGGGAGAACAGCGTAAAAGTAAACAAAATCTTGGTGGAAAATGTTAAGGAAGTCGACCCTTCCTTACTCTATTTTGACTTTGATGAAAAACTACCATTAATAGCCGAGCCGGTTCCCCTCGAATTCAAAACCCCTTTGAGCTTTGAGTTTGACCTCGATAAATGGATATATGTAAGGTTTGTAAAAGCAAGCAGAAAAGAAGTAGAATTAGAGGAAAGAGTGCCAACAACTTTCGAACTTGACGCAGATTCCGTGGTCGAGAAAGTCCTTGATGAGAACTTTGCGAGATTCATTGAAGCGTTTACCAACGAGTTCCCCGAAATAACGTCGCTGAACAAATGTAAAGGGGTGATACAAGTCCCAGAGTCTTTAGCTGAGTTTGTGATTGAAGCGTCTAAGATGTGTGGTTACTGTCATACACTAAGTTACTCTGAACGTAAGCATGGAATTTATGTTTCAGAAAAGAAAAAGGAAGTTGAGAGCGAGGATTATGTCGCCGTGATTATAAGAGGTGAAGAGAAAAAGTACGATTCTCTAAGGAACTTAGCTATTCATGAGGAAGAAATGGTGGATGAGAGTTGGTTATGGCTGAGGAAGAACTTCCCTAAACTAGATGATTTTGATGCAACTAGGAGGAAGATGAGGGCTTTGTTAATTCGTTATTTGCTTCAGTACGTCTCATTAGATAAGATAAAGGTTGAAGGGGAAGAACTTACTGTAGGTAACGTGGTCTATGTCATAAAACCTAGTTTAGGTGCCTTTCCTAGTGAAGAGTTAAAAGAGGCTGTAGAAACTTATGGAAATAAAAGACTATTAAGGGTCTTTTTTAGGTTAGTCCCAGCTTTAGTAGACATAGAGAGGTTGGGTAACTTATTAATTGAGTACAGAAGAAAAGGGTTCGACGTTGATGGAATAGTCGTAACCGATGGAATAAAATTTATCACAGTAAAGGAGCTGATCAAAACGGAATTAAACAAAGTTAAAAAATTAAACGAGATATTGCTGGGAGTGAAAGGATAAAATGACTAAGTTGCTTCTATTTCAATATAAAGATGGATAGACTGAAATTAACTCCCTCACGATAATACGTTACAGTCTCTTTCAAGAATCAAAATACTGTAAAATTAGGATCAAGGAATAAACGATCGGGAATCATGCACGTATATGAAATTATCGATAAAGCTTATTATTTCAAAATCAAATTTTCTTTTGTGCAAAGTGAATCTGAGGGAATTAATAAATTACGTAGGGGATCATTGATACTCGTATTGGCTTCAATATTAATTATAGGGGCATTTCTTGTGTTGTTACTCTCATTGATTGCAGTTGTACAATCTCCAACAACGTCATCAATAACCTCATCAATAATTAGTATTCTTGTAGCTTTTATAATAGCGGAAATTATTGGGGATATAGGGGGAATTATTGGTATGCTTAATATTAGAAAAGGTTTTGAGATCCTGGAGAGTTTTGGGAGAGACGTTGGGATAGGATATACGGGTACAACGTTAGCCTTCATTGCCATCGGTTTATCGATCCTTGGATCACTTCTAACGTTTGTAGGGGGTGAGACTTTAGTAGTAGCTAGCAATATAATTGAATTTATAGCTAATGTATTAATTGGAATAGGGTTCTACAAAGTAGGAGAGATATATAATGAAGATACAACCAAAATAGGTGGAATTCTTATAATAATTATCCCATTCATTGGCTACATTCTTACATATTCAGGTTTAGGAAAAGTAAACACAATGGCACTGCCCCCTAGTTCACCCAGCTATTTCCAAACACAACCAACCCAAACCAATTACCCTCCTCAGATTTATCAAGTAGGACAAGGGATAATTAGAGAAAACGGTTATGCTCAAATTTCACTTTATTCCTCTACTCAAGCCACGATAGTGTCAGCTAGAATTGAGGGGACTGGACTCTCTTCAGTTAATGTTAACCCGGTTGTCTTGCAACCTGGACAGAATGAGGTTACTATCTGGTTTAGTAATGTAAGTTTACTGACTCCAAGTACAACTTATATCATAACTTTAGTTGTCAATATAGGAGGAAACATAAGCGAGGTAAAGGTTACAGCAGTTTATCAACCTTGAAGTGATAGCAAACGTAAAATTAATTTTTTTCTTCATCTATTTACTCAGTAACTTTTCAAATTACCTTGCAATAGAATTTCGTGGAAATTATACATTCTTGTTCCTACATTGATTTGCATAGTCAATTTTTTAAAATGCTAATTACTCTTAAATGGTGAAATGTTGAAAGAAAGTCCATATCTTCAATCCCTCGGTATTAAATTAGATGAGATTAGAGAGGGATATGCTAAAGTATCGACAACAGTTACTAAGGAACATTTAAATATGCACTCAACTGCTCATGGTTCATTTATTTTTGCCATTGCAGATGCAGCATTTGAGTACGTGAGTAACTTCTCTAGAGACTCTGTAGCACTTCACATGGATATTGATTTTAGGAGACCAGCTAAGGAAGGAGAGAGACTGATAGCAGAAGCTTTTGAGGAAAGTTCAGGCAAGACTACGTCATTGTATAAGATAACTGTTAAAAATGGAGAAGGGAAACTAGTAGCATACGTCACGGCACTTGTATATCATCTTGATAGCAGAAAGTGATTTTTTTCTTTATAGATAGGAGGAAGTAAAATATCAGTGGACTAAGCAAAAATACTCACGTTTTATTCCATTCTCTTTACTTTCTACACTTAATTCGTCATACAGAAAAGTTAAAATAAATTATGTACACTGCATCCTTAACACTTTAACTCGTTGGTAGGATTGAGGTTATATATTATTTTATCGTTTTCAACTCCTTTTCCTCAGTCCTTTAATTAGCCTTTCGCTTGTTACCTTCTTGACTTGATATAAAAGAGGAGTATAAATAAGACGATGATGACTAGCAATGCCATATAGACACTGATGTTGCCTGGAAAAGTAATACCACTGCTGTTACTACTACTATTAGCCTCATTATACCAATGCATTACTAGTGACTTCATTTGCTCTGCAAGTGTACTATTCATTATTATTATCCCTAGTTCTCTATTCGAATACACCGAGGTATGACTTAAGTTTATCGATCCTATATATACATAATCCCCTACAACGACAACTTTTGCAGTTAAGTCGTGAAGTGTTGGGATATTTTGATCAGTCCTACTTGCAACCACGAACTTATTTTGATGAGAGAAGAGTGAAGTAGTTAAATCCGAGTCAGAGTAAATTTCTTCAATTCCTGCATATATAGTTGGGGAGTTATAAGAAAAAAGACCGTTTAGCTGTGAGTATGAGTTTATTGGTGAAATTACAAATCCAGTGTAGTTGTAACTAGGGAAATAGCAATTATAGTCATTGAGTATTATTGTAGAAAACCAAGTAGCTATTGTCGAGTTATAGATTACAATTGCAACGCCTAGATCATGAGTAAAACCGTAATAAGAAGGGTTATTTGTACTAATTATAACTGTCTTGTTATCTATTACATACACTTTGCTATGGACATAATAGAAATTAGAAACGAATTTAACATGAACCCCGCTGGATTCTAGGTATTGTACTAATGAATTCTCATCACTTGGTATTCCTCTATAGACGTTACTAGATAAGACTAGGTAGACTTGTACTCCAGACTCTGCCTTGCTAGCTAATACGTTAGCAAGATTTTGATAAGTTAAAAGGTATACTTCTAAGTATATTGACTTATTGGCCTCTTCAAGCAAGTTCACTATATCAGTCATGTTGTTTGGTGAGACTAAAATCTTATATTTACTTACTGTTACATAACTGAAATGGGTTGTGGTTACTACTTGCGAAAAGGTTAAGTTGGTTAAAAGTGGTAACGTTATTATTATGAGGAGAAGAAAAGAACTTTTACTTTTCATAAGAAGTAATAAGTAATTTTGCTTATAACTTTTTTATCTCTTTCACTTCTATATAGTTATATATAGACTATAAAAATAATATCTGTGAACCTTCCTTATCAAAGGAAGAGTTATTAGAAATTTATTGGAAGAACAAAAAGAAGTTAATCCTAACATTAGTTAAAATTAGGAAAAGCTTTTTACTGCAAGGATCAAACACTTTTTAAAAAGTTATGATAAAATTATATGAACAAGCTCTAGAATTGAACAGCGGTAAACTAGATAGAGCAAAATGTGAAACGATTATCGACGAAAAGAAAATAAGTAGATTCAGAGATATGGGAATATGGGGTTAACTTCTATAAAGTAAAGGATAACTAGATTCATTTAAGGCCAAGAGCTTTGGTGACAGGTGACCAGCGTGTATGCTTGAAGATAAAAAAGCAATTTTCGAGTCAATGAGAAAGAAACTTGTAAAAATGTTTCTAGTTTGCAATGCGATAATGGAAAAATTTAGAAAAAGCAGAGAAAAAAGGGGTTCATAGTAATAACCGATCAAGTGGCTGAAGATCAAAAAACTTAAATCTCATAATATATGCATACTTCTCACATTTGTAACTCTTAATCGTTAAATTTCCTCTACTTCTTTTCAATTTACCAAATGTCTATATCTCTTCATCTACTCATGATTAATATAAAATTTAGCTTTTAATACAAATGCTTTCGGTCTCCTACCCGTTTAACTTATTAACTGTAGGGTGTACAGTTACTGTAGGGGGTTCAGTTGATTTTTGACTTACACCCAAAAGAGAGAATAGAGGAATTAATTGGAAGAGAAAAAGAGGTTGAGTTTACAATCTCCCAACTTTTATCCGGAAACTGGGTTTTAATTACGGGACAAAGAGAAATAGAGACAACGTAACTAATGAAAGTTGTTTTAAACGAAATGAAAAGAAGACATAACGTGAGAGGGATTTATTTAAACCTTAGAGGAGTTCAAAGTTTAAACTCTCTTCTTTCTCTCCTTGTTTCTGAGATTAATAGGGAAAAGATAAACTTTAGAATCAAGGTAAGCTTAAACTTAATCTTTATCTCGGCAGGAATCGAGCTTAAAAAAGGGAGCAAAGCTGTGAACAGCTTACTAGAGCTTTTGAATTCCCTTGATGAAACTGTTATTGCATTTGATGAAGTTCAAGAGCTTTCAAACGTTTCTAAGCAATTCCTTGACGTACTAGGAAACGTTTACGCAACAAACAGAAATGTGCACATAATGTTTTCTGGTTCTTATGTAGGTTTAGTTCAAACGTTACTAAATCCACCATCTTCTTCTCCACTTCACGGAAGACCTCCAACAGAGATTCGTTTAGAACCATTTGACAGAGAGACGTCAATTTATTTCTTAAAAAGAGGGATGAAGGAGGCAAAAGTTAGTTTTGACAAGTACGAGGAAGTCGTTAACAAACTTGATGGAATTGTGGGTTGGTTAACACTTTTCGGAAACTTTTACGCAATAAGAAAAATGAAATATGAAGAGGCGTTAAGACAAACGTTGGAGGAGGGAAAGAAAATAATGATCGATGAGTTTAACCATTTCCTTTCTGATAAAAAGAACAAAGAGTTTATATCTTATGATAATGGAAGTTCTGAAGTTTGCAAATAGATGGAAAGAAATTAAAACGGGGGTTGAGGTAAAGCTAGGTAAGAAAATAGAGGACAAAAGCTTGTCAATAGCGTTGAAAAACCTAGTAAGTTACAACTTTGTGACAAAATTCGACGAAGAATACAAGATTTCTGATCCACTGTTAAAGGAGATAAATTTCTCCTCTTTAAGGTAAGATTTTTTCAGAGAGCTTATTAGAGTTTCTAATACCGAGGCTAAAAGAAATACAATACCTCAATCTATCAAGAAATTAACTTTCTTAAGTTTTCTAATACTTTAGCATAATTATACTTTGGATCAACAGTTTTAACTTTCACCTTATAGTCCTCATTATTGTTGTTTCTAACCTCAACAACTTCTTTTTCATCTAATTCAATTGTGAGTTTCTTCCCTCGGTAGTAGAACTCTGCGTAGCTTAGGCAATATAAAAACTCGCCAATGTCATAATCGTTACTTTGGTACAACTCACCTAGTAACAAGGTTTTAACAGAATGACTTGACAACGCCAAAGTTCGATCTCCAGTAACTAAGATAATATTATATGGCAAAGCGTCCTTCAGTCTCTCCACTTCTCTCTTTAGTGCTACATCCCCCATCTTCTTTTCTACTTCTGGTATTAAGCTTCTATGAGTACTCTTATACGTATCCATGCCTAAACGGAATAAGACTATCTTTTGATCACCCTTTTGCGTGCTATCTAGTTTGTTTTTTAGCTCGTTATAAACTGAGATTGAAGGTAACAACGTAAAGCCTTTATTCCTTTCGTAAAAGAGCTTTCTTATCCTATTGCCTAGGTTTATGTAAACATTTGTATCAGCCACAAAGGCGGAATCTGTTTTCAAGTAGTCCTTTATTTTATCCTCTTCTTTATAGCGTAACTTACCAGACCTAATTTCACATGTCTTAATTAATTCATCGTCAACTAGATCATCTAAGTACTCTGAACCTATCTTTAGTTTTACTTTCCCACGAAGTTTTAATATGTTGTATAATGCGGTAAGCGAGTCTACATCTAACGTTGCTTCTTTATCTAGAGAAGTTATAGTATAAGGTGGAGGATTTATCTTAACTTCTTTGCCACTATTCATGTTAAAAACTTTCAGTTTTTCAAAGGGAACATAGCCAAAAACCCTATATCCTTCATTCTCTTCTTTTAAGTAAACATATCTAACCTCTCCTGCGTGAGAATAATTTGCCGAAACAAGAGCCATATATTTCCTTCCCGGTGTAATGTCAAATACATCAACGCTATCTTGGGAAATCTTTTCCCTCCATGTTGTGACCCCTTCTCCGATTACTTTTTCGTGAATCTCTGTGGAGATTCCTAGTTGTTTTAAGATCTCCTTTAGGTCGTATAAAGGCTTCTCAGGTGCAGATTCTCTATATATAAATATCTCGGAAGGTTTAATATCAGTTAGTAGTTCGGTCATTATAGCGTTTATTGTAGTAACGGACTTGTCTGATCCCAATATAGCAAGTTTCATACTATATATGAGGACTATTCATAGATAAACCTTTTTCGCTTATTGTGTTAAACACTTTTTAATAAGAAGGGCTTGAATATATTGCTTTTCTTTTAAGTTTTAAATAAGTTTAAATAATTATAGTCTCCCTATATAGAATATAAGCATCAAAGATAAAAAGTTTTTATGATAAGTTTTTTTAGATTAAATATTAATAACTTTCTTTTTAATGAACGTGTACGCAATAATTCTAGCCATAATCTAGGAGATCAATTAGCGATATAATAAATAAAATAGTAGTAAAAGCCAGGTTGAATAGCATAGTTGATAACTTTTCCATTACTCTACAAAGTTAAATTTCCGAAAAGCTTCTTTTTGCATAAGCGCTGTAGAAAACCTAAAAATAATAAAAATAAACATAGAATTATAGGATTAGTATTCTCCCTCTATTATATTAAATATTATTATCTTTAACACAATTTCATTTCGGCTTGTTCTGGAATCCTTAATCTCACAAAAGAGCTACTTTTCCTTATAATTACCAGTGACGTCACTTAGCTTCTACAGACCTTGTATAAAAGGATGATAAAGAGCTGATACTACTTGAACTTCTTTTTGGATTAGGATGAATAAGAAGGAAGAAGTCTTTGAAAATAATTACTTCATGTTAGATTAACTCATATTTCTTTGACCTTATGACGAATTTAGGGAATTTTGTGATAATATAATATACCATAAATATAACAAAATCCCCTAAATAAATGCTTTTCTAAGGATGTCTACAAAGCTGCCATGATTAAAAAATCTGTGTATTTTCCGAAATTTCTTTATAACTAATTTTTGCTTAGTCCTTGATTTATTAAGCTAATTTATGTCCGAGAGTAAAAGTAGTCTAGAGTTATATAATAAAGACTCATTTTTATGGTAGTAAAAAGCTACGATAGTGGTAGTAAAGTTTATAAATTTTGATTAAATCACAATATATAAATGGTAGGGAAAATAAGTTTAACAAAATTAACATTACTAGGAGCCTTTTTCACACTAAATTTAGTATTAACAGGGATATTTTTTGCTTATCTTTTCCAACTTCCTAAATATCATATGAATATACAAACTGACACTGGAGTGATAACAGGGACTTTCATAACACTAGGAGTATTGGCTTATACTTTTGGTTTAAGACACGCTGTAGATGCAGATCATTTAGCTGCTATTGACAATACAACAAGAAAAATGATACAAGAGGGAAAAGATCCTTGGTTTATAGGTACGATGTTCTCTTTAGGTCATTCCACAGTTGTTATTCTATTAAGTCTAACGCTTATGATTGCTACAAGGTTTATTGTTACAAATCTTGATAATTTTGAAAATATAGGTAGCATTATAGGTACACTAGTGAGCGCTGGCTTCCTCTATATTCTAGCTTTTTTGAACACTCTAGTACTTTTTGAAATATATAGTATATATATATAAGCAGGTAAAACGTGAAAAGAATGTTGATGAGGAGAAACTTAATCAAGCCTTATTAAAGAGAGGTTTTATGAATAGGTTCTTTGGGAAGCTCTTCAAAATTATTGAGCATGAATGGCAAATGTACATAATAGGTTTTCTATTTGGTCTCGGTTTCGACACTGCAACAGAAGTTGCTATTTTAGCAATTTCAGCTACGCTTGCAGGAGCTTTTACCTCTATTCCAATGACAACAGTTTTAGTATTGCCAACCTTATTCGCTCTAGGCATGAGCCTAATAGATACAATAGATGGTATATTTATGAGAACTGCATACGGTTGGGCATTTAAGAACACTTTAGCAAAATTATGGTACAACTTAACAATGACATTAATATCAATTTTTATTGCAGCTGTTATAGGAACTATTGAGGTTCTAGGAATACTACAGTCTGAGTTTAATTTATCCGGAATATTCTGGGATCAAATAGCAGCATTAAATAATGTGTACTGGGAGTCTATAGGTTATGTTATTATTGGAACTTTTGCAATAACGTGGCTAATCTCAGCAATAGTATACAAAATTAAGGTTGCTAAAGAAATAAAGGGGCTAACTACTCAGCCTGAACCTTTATGACTTAAGGTAAAATTTTTATCCTTTTAACTTTTTCAAACTGAGATGAATTAAGGGTCTGTTTCCTTAAAAATTATATCATTACTCCTTAATACATTGTTTATTTCAACAGAAAGCCTCACCCTTGGGGGCAGAAACCTTCTTTAAGCTCAGATTATGTAGATGTATCTTAAAATAAGACGATCTCGTGTAATGATGTGAGTAATACTATAAGTTACACAGACTATGATTCTCCCATATGTATATCCCCCGTGCCGTAGGGGGTGATAGCCATCCATGACCTCATAGTTCTGAAGAAAAACATAAGCGAGATGGAAGTCCCTAGAGAAAGCGAAGCTAGAGTATCACAAAATAGCAGATTTCACTCTCTAGGGGGCGAACGGCACTAGAAAGTGCAATAATAGGTCTTCCAATAAGAGATCCTAAAACCCCTACTGAATTATCCTTAACTGTTTCTTCTTTAGATACATATTTTGTCACAATGGTCAAAGTTTATGAAAATAACATACTTGTTACTACAAAGAGAATTGGAGGTTTTTGTTAATCAAAAAAGCTAGTGTAGTAACTTTGACCAAATGCAATTCCCCCATCCCCTGCAGGTACTCTTTTAGGTGTTAAAACATCAACGCCTTCAGAGTTATCAATCATTCCCCTTAGTATATACTCATTTACTGTTACGCCACCAGATACAAATACCATTTCTGGGTTTAGCTTAAGTGCTGCTTTAATTAAAGCTTCACCGAGGCGATATTGAACAGTAATTGCTAAATCTCGTACTGGTTTATCTCTGTTTTCCAATAACCATCGGAAAATTTTAGTTGTGTCTATCTCATCACTTATTATTGGTATTGACAAATCTAAGATCTTACCACCTCTAGCTATAGCCTCTAACTTCATTGCAGGTTCGCCCTCATAAGTCCTTAAATCACAAACTCCTAGGAGTGCTGATACTGCATCAAGTACTCTTCCAGTACTTGAAGTAAACAGAGTCGATTTTTTGCTTACCTTTTCTAAGACGGTGATTTCTCTCTCATCAAGCTTAACAATTTCTTTTATCTCATCCCATCTCATAAAAGTTGATAATATTAGGGCTAGCATCCTCCACGGTTTAATAGCGTTTAAATCACCACCAACATAAGGGACATACTTCAAATGGTATTTTCTTTCGTATTTGTTTTTGTCAAACTCTATTATTTCTCCTCCCCAACCGTTGCCATCATCACCATAACCGATACCATCTATTGCAATACCTACGCCTTCATCATAACCATAATCCCCCGCAACGCTTAACACGTGAATGTAGTGATGTTGTACTTGGACAAGTTCTGCAGAGAATTCCTCTGCTAGTTTTTTAGCTAAGTACACGCTTTGATAAGCTGAGTTCTTATCTGCAATAACGAATCTAGGTCTTATTCCATACCATGAAACGAAAAGCTTTATGTACTTCTCGAGCTCATGTAAGGTTTCAAGCTCATCTGTATCACCAATATATTGAGTTAATACAACTTTATCCTCAAATGCAACAGCACCAACGTTTTGCAATTCTGCGCCTACAGCAATAACCGGGTTTTTCAACTTACCCTTTATCTTTATCCAAGCTGGAGCATACCCCCTGCTTCTTCTCAGTAACATGACTCTTCCAGATGAAACTCTAACTACACTGTCGTCAACCCTATTGACAATTTTCCTATTGTGGTACAAGACGTAATCTGCAACACCCTTCAATTTCTCTTTAACACATTCTTCACTCATGCACATTGGAAGACCATGTTTATTGCCACTAGTCATTATTAAAACGTGATTCTTGAAAGAGTCTAAAAGTAAATAGTGTAAAGGGGTGTAGTAAAGAAAAAACCCTTCCCTATCTAAACCCGGAGAGATATATTTCGAAAGTTCGTAAGGCTCTTTTTTCCTTAAAAGTACTACAGGTCTTTGTAATGAGGTTAAAAGTGATCTTTCTATATCAGACACGTAAGCATATTTTTCTACAGTTTCTAGGTCTCTTGCCATTACAGCAAATGGTTGTTGTGGCCTATTTTTCCTTTCTCTCAATTTTACTATGACGTCATCATTAAATGGATCTGCTGATATATGAAAACCGCCAATTCCTTTTATAGCAACAATGTATCCTTCTTCCAAAAGCTTTGCAGTCTCAACAATTGGATCCCCTTCTACTTTTTCTCCGTCTATTGTAGACAAAAATAGTCTTGGTCCACAAATAGAACAACTTATTCCTTGGGCATCAAATCTTCTCTCGTTGTCTGGATCCTCATATTCTTTTTTACACTCCTCACACATTGGAAAGTCAATCATAGCAGTATTTTCCCTGTCCCATGGCAGTTTATACATCATAGAAAACCTGGGGCCACAGTGAGCACAACTGTTAAATGGATATTTATATCTTCTATTTTTAGGATCAAGGACTTCTTTCATACACTCATCACAAACTGAAAAATCTGGAGGTATCTCACTTGGCTTTTTTATTCTGTTTAAGCTTGATAGAATCCGAAAATCTGAAAAAGAGTTAAATTCTGCCTCTTCCATTTGAACATTTTCTATTTCTGCTGACGGGGGCAAGTTGAGGAAGAGAAGTTGTAAAAACTGGGCAATGTTTTCTTTTTCCCCTTCAGCATGAACTTCTACTTCTCCTCCGCCTAAATTAAGTACATAGCCCTTTATCCCGGATTTAACTGCGATTCTATAAATGAATGGTCTAAATCCCACACCCTGAACAAGTCCGCTTATAACTATTTTATAACTTAACATATACTTTGTTATGCACTTCTTAATATTAACTCTTCCATACACTTATTTGACTTTATTTTAAATTAAATGAAAAAATCACATAGAAGTAAACTTATATTTTTGAGTAAAATAGTTGAATATATCATGACAGTAATAACTCCATTAGAATCAATCTTTGCGTCTTCACCATTAATCTTTTTCCGATGTGAAAAACATAAGAATTATATATTATAAAACCGATAGATTAATGTAGAAGTTTCTCCGCATTTTATCTTACTCTGCAAGATTTTAGTCAAACTCGTCTTCTAAGAAGTGGCTCTCAACTTTTTGTGGTTTACAACAGTTTCTCCAAAACATTCTTGTCACTAAATATATGAACTGCACAGGCTGAACATGGATCGAAACTTCTTACCACCCTTAATGCGTCTAGCCCTTCAAATTTCTCAGCTTCTTCAGTAACCTTCTGTCCAACAATACTCTTTTTGATGGGGTCACTGAAATTCCTGTCAGTAGGAGTTACAATCTGATAACGTTGAATTACTCCGTCTTTCTGTACTATCCAGTGAGCGTTTCCACCCCTTGGTGCATCATGCGCTCCAACTGCTAGATCTTGTCCTTCTGATTTATTAGGTGAAAAGTCCTTTTTGTTCTCCTCTAAATTCATAATATAATCATACAACACTCCTATCATAAAGACTCTTGCAAAAAGCCTTTCAATAACGTCATTTGCAACATATTCCCAGTTATAGTTAAAAGTCTTGACTTTCCCTTTTAACCTTAAGGAGTAAAGCCTTGCTATATCCCCCGTGGAAGGGGAAAACTCTTCTTTTCCATCATATTGCTTTACTGTAAAGAGATAATCACCAGTAAAATTCTTTAATACAGTTTCCTTATTCCATGGATGATGTAGATCAACCTTGTTTCCAAGTGGATCTTCAAATATTGTCTGTTTCCAGTCCTCATAAGCAGTACCGTCTGTATATACTCTTACACCTAATAATATATCCCTTAAATTTCTAGTTATTAACTCGCCATTTTTGATTAATGCTGGTGAGATAAACCTCTTTTCAGCCCACTTATCCATATCCTCATATCTTGCATTATAATCATGTGACTCGAAAAGACCATAAGTTACGAAATCTGCTCCAATATCCTTATAGATCCCTTTGTAAAACTCCCTAAGCTCTGCCGAGATGTATAACAACTTCTCTATGTCTTTTTCGACTTCTTTAAGTTCCTTCTTTATTTTGTCTACTGCATCAAGATCTCTGATTTCTATTCCTCCAACTCTTAAAGAAACTGGTTGAGGATATCTTAACCAGATCATTGTAGCTAACTCTCTGAACTTGGTAGATAGCCTTAACGCAGTTTTGTATATTTCACCCTTATAATAAAGTTGATCCATTAAGTCAGAAACCTTCGTGTAACCATGAATGTCTCTATACAAGGTATAAGTATTTAATGCTCTTTCGAATGTAGACTGTGTAAGAGAAGCAACAAAGGGAGAGGAAAAGTCAATTCCTTCAAATAGAAACGCTACAGTAACATTGTTGTACATTATATCTGCGAGGGCGTAAGCAACGTTTCTAAAGTCAATTGATCCTGCAGATGGGTACATGCCATTTGCCATTTCCAAGGCCTCAATAGAAACAAGTGTATGAGTTGCTCCACAGACTCCACATATTTTTCCAGTAATGTTAGGCGCAAGGTTTAGTTTTTTATTCTTTAATAGAACTTCAAAACCTCTAAACATCGTTATTTTTGCTTGAGCGTCAGTATAATAGCCATTTTCGACTTTTATATCAACACCTAAATGTCCTTCAACCCTAGTTATTGGTTCTATTTTCAACTTTTCCCACCTGTTAAAGCATAATAGAGAGTTGCGATCATCATTTTATCTGATGCCGGACAACCAGGTACTTCATAAACTTTCCTACCTAAAAACTCACTAACACCAACATAACCAAGTTCTCTTATTATACCACCATTTACGGCACAAGAACCTACTGCGACTATTGCTTTCGCTTTTTCAGCCAATGTAGAAATTAACTCTGTGCAAGTCATGTCTCCTATATAACAAAGTTGATCTTTACCCTTAGGTATTGCACCTTCAATTACTAGAATGAAGTCCTTCTGTGAGAGAAGTTCGTCCAAGTAGTCTTTGCCACATTTTTCTCTACACATTGTTGAGTAGAGTTTAAAGGGAGAAGAGTTAAAGAATAAGTCCTCTAAAGATTTACAACCGCCTTTTAGTATATTTATGCTTTCACCGGAACAAGATTGTGCCTCAATCCAAACTATGTTGCTATTTAATACCTTTTCTAGTGCTTCACAATAGTCCATATTATAATTTTTATCAAGAAGTATATATATTTATTCAGAACGTGCCGAAGAGTTCTAGTCTTACTAGTTAAAATCTGAGAAAGTATCTATTGTTTTTAAATAAACACTTTCTAATAATTTAATTACTTCTATGACTACATAATTCATGTATATGATGTCTAAATAACTCTTATTAAAGATATCACATTAATAAGGTAAAAACAATGTGTAAAGATGAAAAATATTCGCGGATAAAAATTTATTATCAGTGCCCTTTCCTAATAAAAAATTTGTTTCTTGTCATTATTCATACTGAAAATTATTTATCATAATATATTATTTAAGGTATATCACATGAAACCAGAAGTAAGACTCTGAATAAGAAAGGTGCCCTTGATTTGTCCTTGTCATATATTAATCACCAAAAAAGAGGTCTATGTTTCTTAATATCTAATTTTATTCAATGTTTTATCCCTTCCTTAACTTTATCTGGGAAGTATTTCATAAACTTCTTTACTTTAGGGTCTATTACAATCCTGCAATATGCGTTATATTTGTGTGTGTCATAAAAATTGTGATGATAGTCTTCTGCCTCATAGAAGGCTTCAAAAGGCTTTAATTCCGTTACAACTTTCTTACCGATTTCTTTCTCAACCTCTTTTATCATCTCTTCTGCTATTTTCCTCTGTTCCTCGTTGTGATAAAGTATTATTGACCTATATTGAGTACCTACGTCATTTCCTTGTCTGTTTGGTGTTGTAGGGTCGTGGATTGCGAAGAATATTTCTAAAATCTCCTTGTAAGATATAATTGAGGGATCAAAAGTGACTTGGACTACTTCAGCATGTCCCGTAGTATCTGTGCAAACATCCTCATAAGTTGGATTTGGCACATGACCACCAGAATAACCGGGTTTCACATCTATCACGCCTTTAACTCTCTTAAAAACAGCTTCTGTGCACCAGAAGCATCCGCCACCTAAAGTAGCAACTTCCATAGATCAATTAAGTGTTGGAGGAATTTTAACTTGTGTTAGAATATTTTTGATGACTTTTCAAAATAAGATATTATCTTAATGTACCGCTTACATTAGCCTTTGGCTTGATTTTAAGACATACAGTCAAGAGACTGTGGAATTTTACATAATGAAGTTTCACAAGAAGTTGAGAAACTTGAAAAAGAAAAACAGATGCAAAGCAGAATGAAGAATCTAAAGGAAGTTGAAGCTGGTACCCCTTTACTTTTTCAAAATAAGCAAAGAATTCTTCAGCAAGTAGTTTAAGTAAATCTCATTAACAAATGTCCTTGCAAACCTTATCTTACCGAAGCGTTTCCCTACCCATGGTACTTTTCGTTATTTTTCAACACTTTCAATTTCATGAGTAGGGTTAGCCCTAGGTGTAGTATCATTAGCTTCAACCACACCGCATGGGGCTCAGTCGAGCCCAACGCCATGGGGCTCCCATGTTTGGTTAGGTATCTTAAACCTATATTTATTGCTCCAATTATATCTCTATCAAGTCCGTTCTCAGCCATCCTTATCTCAAACAGTATTGAATGGACTTTTTTACTCCCCCTCCACGCATAGCGCATCATCAGGGGAGAAAAATCTTTTATTCTCTCTCCAGTGAAGGGATCTGTTGTAGAGGTATAAGCTTCGTTTATACTTGCTACGTTGACTGGTCTGTTCTGCAAAATGTTGTAGAGTGCATTGACACTCCACTGATGAATTCTGTGTCTTAACTCGTTCGAGTATGTTCTCTCTTCAATCTTCTTCTTTCCTTTAAACACTTCTCCAACTACAATCGTTGCGTCGTTTTTTACGGCTATTTCCTCCAGTATCCCGGCGGTTTTATATATTCTGTCTTCCTTCCTCTCTTTTTCCCTCAACTTCTTCAATGCCTTTTTGACTTCTCTATCCTTTGTTGACTTTCCCTGAGTTATGCTCTGTCTCCTCTTTAAGTATGACTCGACAAGGTTGCCTAAATCAGTTTCAATCCTATAAGCTTCAGCAATTTTTCCTTCTTTGAATAATACTGCAGTGACGTTGTTTTCATTAATATCAACAGCTAAAACATTTTTACTTTCTTTAACTTCTACTTCTTTCTTGAAAGTAAGGAAACAAAAGATTTTTCCATCTATCAGTTTTATCTTTAGCTCTTCAGCTAATGTCCAACCATCATGATGGTAGAAATATCTGTGTAGAAGTTTGGTGTCTCTATATTTTAATTCCAACCATTCATCCTTAATTGCGTTGCTTTTAATCCATATTGCCCCATTTTCTGACTTCCAGTCTTGTGAATCAGAAAAAGTGATTGTAACTCTTCTAACCGTGGGCTTATCGGTCTTTGCTTTTCCTTCTCTTTTTAACTCTTTAAACGATTTAACTCTTCTAAGGACGTCTCTATAACTCCCTTTTATTACTCGTGTTGCTAACCATGGGAACTCTTTGCGATATTGTTTGTAAAAAGTGCGGTGAAGAATTTTCTGAGTAGCATCATATTTTAATGCAAACTCAATCATCTCCACCAACATTATCCTATATGCTGCTTCAATCTCGGAGAGAATTTTCCAACCTAGTCTATTTGTATAACACTCTATTGCAACAGTCTTTTTAATTGTCTTTGATTGCGTTTTCAACACTCTCAATGATTTTTATATTTAAGACTCTCTTAACCGAAAATATTTTCAGCAACTTGTTACAATCTCTATCAAATCTGGCTCTTGCATATACTCATTTGGTTCCTCATTGAAAATTGACTCTAACTCCGTAAGCTTCAAACACTTCCTCTAAATATGAAAACCGTTAATCTGTCTTTGTAAGTAACGACTATAGCATCTATCTGTTTTCTCCTAGCTAATCCTATTAGTTTTTAGTCCTTTTTATCCCCTTTTAATCCACTATCAACGTCTTTAATAATCACGTAGCTTGTGGAAATCTTTTCTTACATATTCTTCTAAAGACGATATTTGTCTATCTAAATCGTCTTTTTGTGTGTTCCCACATACTCTAGCATATATTGCTACTTTTTTTGATCATTGAATAAAAACCTTTGAGGAGTTTCTCAACTTCTGACTGAGGAATATAATAGTACTCGTTGATATTTACGCTTGAATATTGTCCGTCCGCTTAATAATGGCTGCCTTACTAACATTTAACAGCTCCGCTAATTCGCTTACTTTGCGTAGTTTTTTCATTAAGTAATTAAGAATTCATAAGAATCTTTAAGTTTAGCAACATACTTGAAACAGCCTACCACCTCTGCTGAACCATACATGTATTTTAGTAATTCATCAAGAGTATAGTAAGTTTTCTTGTAAATGTCGCTTTCCATAGCGTTTAAAAATGTTTCTATCCAGCTGTCTTCAAATCCTTTCCTTTGTGAAAGTTCTACGAAGTTCTCCAATACTTTATTCCCAGTGCGTTTTCCCTTTTTCTCTTCATAGTACAGTTTTCTCAATCTGTAGAATTCATTCACTTTTTGAGGAACACTATCAACTAAGTCGTCAATTATCCTTACAAAAGCATAAAGTTTAGTTACATCCTCCCTCACTTTGGGAGGGAAGAAACGGGAACTGTTATAGTAAGTTGTGCTCCCTTTTCTGAAGATTTCATCAAGGTTTTCAGACATTTATAACCAATGTTAAAGCGTGTTAAAATGAATAAATCGATATGTCATATTACTTTTTACAGTTACTTTTAAACCGTGTTAGAAAATTTATAACGAGTCTTTTTTTATATATTCTCCATCTTACTTGAGTTATGATGTTAATATATTACGTTATTGCTGGTCTTTTGACTTTTGTTGGAATGGAGTTCGTAGCTAGGTTAATGCACAAGTATCTGATGCACGGTATAATGTGGTTTGTACACGAAGACCACCATAAAGAGAAACGAGCTGAGATAGAAAAGAACGACTTTTTCGGTATCCTCTTTGCGGGAGTTGCGGTTTATCTTTTCGTCCTAGGAATAGAGGGAAATTTAATGGCTTTAAGTGTAGCTATAGGAATGACTGGCTACGGTGTAGCTTACTTTTTAGTTCACGATATGATAATTCACGATAGACATTTACATTTGAGATCATGGGGATTAAGACAATGACCATTTAGAGACTTAATACTTGTTCATGATATCCATCACAAAGAAGGGGAAGGAAACTGGGGATTTCTTTTTGTAATAAAAGGGATTGATAAAGTCCCAGAAGAAGAAATAAAACAAAAGGCGAAATGAAAATATGAAAGTCGTTATAGTTGGTGCAGGAATTGGAGGATTATCAACTGCTATCCTCCTAAGAAAAAAGGGTTTAGATGTAGTAGTTCTAGAGAAAAACGATATACCGGGTGGGAGAGCTAGGTATTTTTCAGCTGGAGAGTATAATTTTGATATGGGACCTTCGTGGTATTTAATGCCTGAAGTGTTTGAAGAGTTCTTTTCTACAATAGGAGAAAGCCCACACCCCGTGGTTAGGGTTAACCCCGGTGTAAAAGTAGTTGAGGGAAAGTACTTAGAAAGAGAATCAAGAGATTTTACTTTTTCCTCCAATGATAAAATTGACGAAAGGTACTTAGAAGAAGTAAAGATGTTCTATAACTTTTCTACAAAGTTGATAAGAAAAGAAATGGGATATAAGGACTTCTTAGATAAAGACGTATTAAGATATTTTCCTAAGCTGTTGGATACTCTAGATAACTTCAACTCTAAGTATTTTAAGGATTCTTTAATGAGAAAAGCAATGGGTTTTTCCTCTGTATTTATAGGAGGTTCACCATTTAAAGTCCCTGCAGTTTATGCTATGATAAATTACGCTATTTACGGACAAGGAGTCTTTTACCCAGAAGGCGGTTTTGAAGGTTATGTAAAAAGACTTTATGAAATAGCTACTAAAGTTGGTGTAGAGTTCGAATTCAACTTCCCTGTTAATAAAGTAAAAGTAAAAGATGGTAAGGTTACTGAAGTGTCGGCTGGAGATAGAAGTGAAAAAGGAGATATTTTTATTTTCAACATGGACTATCATTATGCTGATTCTCTTCTTCCTTACGATTATCAAGTTAGCTGGAAGAGGTATAAGTTGGCTCCTTCAGCAATCTTGGCATATCTAGGGGTTGAGAATGAGATTAATTTGCCTCATCACACTGTTATAATTAATGGAGACTGGAGGGATCACTTTAACTCTATCGAAAACAGAAGCTTACCAAATGCTGAAAACACGTCATACTACGTAAGTTATAGGAGGGCTACAGATAAGAGTGCTAAAGACATGGTGATACTAATACCAATAGCTCCGGGAGTTAAGACAAGTGAGGAGTTAGTCAATGCTGTAATTAAAGACTTGCAGATTAAAATAGGCGAAAAGTTATCCATCAAGTATATGAGGATTTACGGACCAGAAGACTTCCAAAGGGATTACAACGCTTACGAAGGGACAGCCTTTGGCATAGCTCATACTTTAGATCAAACGGGTCCCTTTAGGTTACCAATGAAGAATAAGAAAATTAGCAACCTATACTACGTAGGTCAGTACACACAGCCTGGTATAGGAGTACCAATGGTAACGCTTTCTGCAATGATAGTAAGTAACAAAATTTTGTCTGAACAGGGTCTAAGTGTAAAGTAATTAATTTTTATGAGAAACTTCATAGAAGCGTTCATAAAAATATAACTTAGTTCAACTTATGTATAACCAAGAAATTTTCCTCGTCATTTACTATGTAATAGGATCTTTTATATTCTATTAAATAATTACGCTCATCAATTTGCTCTATTGTAGCTGATCCTTTTAACACACTGAGGTCTATAGCCTTAAAAATAACTGACTGTTGCCCATCTGCTCTTAGTTGTTCAAGTAAGTTCAACAATTGTTCCTTTTGATTCGCTCCCTTTCTTTCTCTGTTTACTTCCATGCTACTTTCATTATGTATACTGGGAAAATGATATAATTAATTATATCAACCTTTATATGACAAGCATTTAATAGCATGAAAGGTTATTGATCGTGTGTACTTAATAGCTACAAACCAAGGACTTTTTAAGCTTGATGAAAGACTAGAGAGGATAACGGAAAAATATATGGTAGAAGATGCATCTTTACCTTATGTTTGTTCACCAGAAGTAGGAGTAATCACAATGAAAGGAGAAAAAATAATTAAAGAAGGGTGTTGGAGGTTATACAAACACAATAACACAGTATATGCGTCAACAGAAGGGCCGAAAATATACGAAATAAAAGAGAAAGAGGTGAAAGAGATTGTGGATTTATCAGATTACTGGGAAAAGCTAGGATGGACTTTTCACATTAAGTCTCCTCACATAACGGATATCTGCTTTTTCCAAGACAAGTTTGTAGTAGGGGTTGAAGTAGGAAACTTACTTGTAGGGGATAAACTAAATCAGCTTGAACCCCTTACTTTTTTCGCCGATGTTCACAACCTCATGGTTAAAGACGATACATTATTTATAGCTACAGCTGAAGGCGTTTATCTAACTAAAGATTTGAAGAATTTTAAGAAAGTTGTAAGCGGTTATACTCATGCGCTAGTTGATTTAGGAGAAGTGATCGTAACACATAAGATGAGTTCCGAACCTCTTTTGACTTCTAGAGATGGAATTAAATGGGACAGAGTAAAAGTAAGACTACCTAGACCTATGTATGGTGAAACTTCAATAACGAAAGTAGATGAAAGAAAAGTTTTATATTCAACCACGAGGATTTTTGAAGTCGACTTAATCGAGGAAAAAGCTTTAGCAATTTCAGATAGGATACCATTTACTCGTAGGATAATAAAGGAAAAGGGTGAAGAGATATTAACTTGATATAAGTTTTGTCGTGATGAGAACTAAACATTGCAACTTAAACTTGCATATCCGTTTTTAGCGTTATAAAAGTTTTCTTCATATTGTGGATGAAAACAAATAAGTAGTCAAATGTATATACTATCACGTTAAACTGGTGATAACATGGGTTCAAAGAAAAGTCCAGAGGAAAAGGCAAAATCCTTGGAGAGAATTATGGTTGGGATGAAAGAGGGAGACAAAGCATTCTTCACTAGGGCAGTACCAATAGAAAGTTTATATTACTTACAAGGTGTAAGAGGGGGAATAATAATCTCTAAAGGAAATCTAACATTCTATGTTGATGTTCACAAAGAAGTTGCTTATGTATTTGAGACTAATAAAAACAAACTGTTAAGTATAAAAAGACTAAAAGTAAATGACCTTAAGATATTAGAGGAACAAATAGGACGAATTTAATATTTATAAGAAGTTATACCAAAATCCTAAGTCTCGCTTGGTCGAAAGACGCTTCACTTACTCTTAAGTCTTGGAAATATTGAAAAATTCTACACTGAATTAAGGTTTTAATTTTATTTTCAATATGGTGTACAAAATGTTTGAATAAAAAACATTTGTTTGATTTATAACAAATTAAAAAGGTGGGATCACAGAATAAGTCGTTGTAAATAACAATGAAACACTTCCATTTAATTAAAAAGCCGATAAATCTATTGAATATAGGTGGTTTTCTGCAATTATTATTATTAGTTATTGCTTGAGGGTTTTTCAGAGAATATTAACGTAGTTATCTTATGTATTATACTCCTTTTTTAACTCTTATAACATTAATAGATCTAAAACCAGCTAAGAAACGGAAAAGTAGAACTCGATGGACTAAATAGAAAAGAGAGTTGTAAGGAATGTTAATAAAATCCCTATCCGATTTGCCTCATATTTAACGTGGTTAAAGTGTGCAAAGAATACCGTTTGATGCAGTAAATTTCGTTTTCGCAAGTGCAATTCTTCAAGTAGTAAAGTTTATATTTTTAGTCTTACTAGACTATTCCCATGAGACTATATCTTAGAAGACAAGAAGAAGAGAAAATAAGGAAAATACAAAACTGGACTTTGATCTACGGGAGGAGAAAGACTGGGAAAACTACACTTGTTAAAAACAGCTTAAAATATGAGACTTATGTCTTTGTCACGGACGTAAATTCGGCAATAGAGGATGATAGAATAGTTAAGATAGATGATGCACTTAATGAGGTGAAAGAGACTTTAAGAAAAGGGGGGATAGCGGTAATTGATGAATTTCAGAGACTACCGGAAGTCTATTGGTCATTAATTTCGACGTGGGCTCCATCTGGAGTCTTAGTTGCATTGGGTTCAAGTTATGGGATAGTGAGCAAAGTCTTTGATAGGAACAGCCCATTACTGGGTCTTTTCACGCCTCTCGAAATCGGTTTGTTGCACTACGAGGATACACTCTCTCAGTTAGAAGACCCAGTTTTATCTGTTTTATTCAGAGACCCATGGATAATACCATTTATTAACAGTTATGACGAGCTAGTGGAAAGGGTAAAAGAGTTTGTCCTTATTGGAAAAGGGTTGATAGGAGAAGTGTTTAAAGAAGAGGATAAGCAACTTACTGACTTGTATTACAAAATCCTCTTATTATTAGGTGAGGGTAGATGGAGGAGTAGCGAAATTGCTGGCATAATTCAACCGAAAGGTGGAGAACCAACTATTACCTCAATGATAAACAAAATGGCGAAGATGGGTTTAGTTAAGAAGATACCTACACTCGGAAGGGAAAACTATTATAAGGTTGAATCTCCTCCTCTTTCCTTAGTCTTGTACGCAGAAAGCAAGTACATGGTGAGTGAGAGGGAGGTTAAAGTCCCAGAACTTCCAATAGGAAAAGAGGTACAGTTTACTGTCGGAGAAATGTTAGCCAGGTATTTTGGTGGAGAGCAATATTACTCACCTAAAGAAGACATTGACGTTGTTATCGTTAAGAGGAAAAAGCCGATATGGGCTTTCGAAGTTAAGATTGGAGAGATTACTAAAAGCGAAATGATAGAAGGGATGAAAAGGATGAGTAAAATTGCTGAAAAAGTTGGTTTTGTTAGCTTAAAGGAGAAGCCAGAGGAGATTGGGGACTTAAGCTTAGGACCTAAAGAGTTAGTAAAAATTGCTAAAGAGCTGAGCAAAATTTAGAAATTATCTTTAATGATTGCTTTTTCCTACTTAATTTATCTAAATATCTTCCATTTAAGCCTAAAAAATTTTAGAATCTGAAATTATTAAAATAGTTAGCAATGGAATTAGTAACTTCAATTAACGGTTGTGAGATAAGTAGCAGAAACGGGAAATAACACAAAGACAAGTGCGCTCATTGGACCTCAACAGTCTTAAGTATTTTTAGGTTTAGAAGCGGCACTCTTTACTTTATTTAAGAACATTCTAGTGTTAACCCAACCAAATACCCATAAAGTGTTAATTGCAACGGCAATTATTACGTAGACCCATACTAAAGGCTGAAGTCCAGTTAAGTGGTAAAGTTCAATAGTAGATGTAGCAAACAAACCTAATGGAAAGCCGTAAGCCCATACTCCAATTGACCCCTTAGGTGGATGCATAAACAAGAGTGTTAGCGTTACTAGAAAGTTCCATACTTCAAAACCCCACAATATCACTGATAATGGTTTAACAAATGAGATAGAAACTAGCATTTCATCAATTTTTCCCATCTCTGCAATCCCAACTAAGTTAATTATTATTAAGCTTGATATACCAACAAGGAGCATAGTTGTTGGAAATGCCTCAGGCATCTTTGTAGTTACGTGGGATGCAAACGCTAATGAACCTATAAGTATAAAGAGGAAGAAGAATATTCCAAGACTCATCAAGGTTAGAAAATACATAGTTTCAGCCATTATCCCTCCATAAAATCTCATTAAAGGTAAAGCGAGAAAAACGCTAGTCCCAATTGCAAGTGGAGGAATTGTGATTGCATAACTTATTTCACGAGGCTGAATCTCCTTTGTGTAAAGCCTATAACCTAGAACGACACCTAGAGATAGGGAAAGGAAGTACTCAAAGAAATAATTAATAGCTGACAGTGAAGCGGAAGTAGATGATATGCCGAAGAAATTCAGCAGTTGCGCGTTGCTTACAAACATTATTATCGGAATTAAAGAGACGAAGCTAAACCTTGTTAGAGAATTCCAATGAGTTCCGTCTCTTATTTTTATAAGTCTAATTATCCAGATTACAAAGAGGACTGCAAAGATTGAAATCCCGAGAATTGAGAAAAATTCACCTGTATACCAAAAAATTATACTTTTAGAGATTTGATAAGCTAACACGTACACTTGGGCTAATGCTAGTGTAGCTACGGAAATACCGAACCACTCAGAACCAAACACCTTAAGTGAGGAGTTTTGTGACATTCCTTTTCACAGATTAACTAGATTTATTCACCTTTATAAATTTACTGGTTAGTCAATTTTCAAAGTCAAACTTACTGGTTAGAAAAGTTTATAGTGGTAAAAAACAAAACATAATATGTGAGTGGGGTTGGACAGAGAAAAGCGAAAGGAGGAGGTTAGAGACAAAATAATTGAAGCTGCTATGAAGGTTTTTGCTCAGCACGGTTATTTTAAAGCCCCAGTAGAGTCGATTGCAGAAGAAGCTGGAACCTCAAAGGGATTAGTATTCTGGTATTTCAGATCAAAAGAGGAATTAATGATTGAAGTTGCTAGGAAAGCTTTACCTACAGATGTTATAAGTGAGTGCCTTGATGAGAAACTAGAGGGGAGGGAACTACTTACGTGTATAGGAAGTAAGTATCTAGAGAAGTATAAGGATAACGAGAAAAGACTTTTATTAGTTAATACTTTATCGCTTGCAAATATGAATGAACTTATCAGAAAAGAAATTCTGGGAATGTGTTATGAGCTTCTTAATGAAGTAGGTGAGAAGGTTTACGGTACATCTAATGTGGAAAATTTGATTAAAATGAGAAT
The DNA here is from genome assembly GCF_059755235.1 of Sulfurisphaera sp. Lineage (NCBI taxonomy): Archaea > Thermoproteati > Thermoproteota > Thermoprotei > Sulfolobales > Sulfolobaceae > Sulfurisphaera > Sulfurisphaera sp. The sequence continues at coordinate 30,959 of NZ_DBPRYF010000049.1, read as the reverse complement.
GTTTTTTGGTGGATTACTATGCTATGCAGTTAATCCACTTACTAATGTAAGAAGTGAAGAGTATTTAGAAACTCTTGTTAATACTGTATACTCGAAAGCATAGCAGTTGATCATTTTGATTAATGAATTGTATCTTTCCCTGGTTCCCTTTATCATCCTTTCTATTCTATGTCTTCGTGGTTTTCCTACGATAATAAAATAATCTAACCAAACATTATTACCTTAATAAGAAGCTATATTCTTTCTTTAGTTAATTCCTTTAACACGTTAATTCTTTCAATCCCACATGATCTTTCTAACCATTAACTATATACAAAGATTGGTATTTACTTTTTAGTTCTTTAAGGCATTTGCTATAAAAAAGGTCAGTTCTTTGGTAATAAGTAAGGATTTGTGTGTATTATAGCTAACAAATTTCTTACCCTTTCCTCCAATTCTGCCTCCTTTTCCTCTATTTCCCTCAATCTCTCCCGCATCTCCTTATTCTTCTTCTCTATTTCATCCGCTTTTCTCTCTAGCTCACTAAGTTTCTTATCGTATTCCCTCTTTATTTCATCTATTCTGTTATCAACTTCCCTCTTTATTTCCTCTACGTTATTATCAAGTTTCTTCTCTAATTCATCAATTCTGTTTACCTGGTTTAGAAGATGATTTATTAGATTTACGATTGCCAATCTTTCCTCTAACGAGAGAGACTCTCCATTCACAAACTTGTCAAGGAGAGGTTTTAGATTTCCTAGATCAATTGTCATAATATTATAGTAATTGAGGAATTATTTATGCTTTTGTCTTAACTGAAAGTATTAAATTACGCAAAGTGGTTAATCAAATCTTAACCATTAGCACATTATTAGCTTGAAAGGTGAAACTGATTAATCATTCTTTATGCTTTTCACCATTTAATTAAAATATTAGGTGTTATATTTTTATATTTAAGAAATAAGAAATTTATTCATGAGCACCGATCTTTTTAGAGACACTCACCCAGAGCTTGCGAGGATTGGGATTAAAATAAGAGATATTGATGAAAGATATAGACCTTTGATGAGGACTGGAATATCTATTGACGAGATGATATACGTAGCACGGAGATTATATCCCTTGTTAAAAGGAAGCAAGAAGATTCTTGATTTAGGATGCGGTAACGGGCTAATTACGGTTCTTCTTTACAAAATGCTTGGTAGCGAGCTAAATGCGATTGACGATTGGAGTAAAGTATCAAAAGAGGAATTAATGAGAAATATTCAACTAGATGATGCAAAAATCAAGCTTAGTGACTTTAAGGAGTCTCTAGGACTTCCATATTCTGATTCTTCATTTGACGCTGTCTACAGTGTTATGTTCCTATGGAACTTAGGAAAAGAGATAAGAAGAAAAGTAGCGAGTGAAGTCAAAAGGGTACTTGAAGACAATGGAAAATTCATAATAGTTGATACTTTCGTAATCAGAACTAAGCTCAGGAGAGAACTAGAGGACTTATTCGATCTAGCATGGTATGGTGAAGAAAATGCGTTTTCATTCTTCCTCTGGAGCAAAAATAAATAAACAGAATAAAAAGAGATTATTTTAGTAAATTAAATATATGTGCTAATAAATTCTGAATTTTACTACTGGAAGCCTCACCTTTAAAGGCGAGGATGTAAAATAAGATCTGTAGAAATCCTCAGTAAAGCATTTATCTAGAGAAATTTTGCCTGATTTATGACTTACCGTATTATGGCAAAATCTCAATTCGTAATAGGATCACAAGAGTACAAGTTTATAGAACAGACAACAATTATATCAAAAAGGAATTCTCCTTGCTTTTTCCTCCAAGTTCTCAAAGAAGAAATACAAACAGTATCAGCTCTTTGTCGTTCTTTTAAAGGTTTGGGCAAATGTAAGTCATAAAGATGTAATTGAGATAATATCCTCTAATCCCTCATTTATTGCCCTTTTATCCCTTTCAGAAATACCTCACTTTACGACAACGGAAATTTTGTAAACGGAAAACTCATTAATACGTCTTTTTCAAAATCTTGAAATTTTTCGAGGGACTGCAGTAACATAATGTTAATTGGCAGCACTGGATTTTACGTTAACTACCACCCATTACGATATGAGGCTTAACGATTTTGATAGGAAAGTTAGGAAGAATATACTAAGACTATGATATGTATTGATGACAAATTATAGATAATTGTTGCATACGCGTTTGAGAGATTCACGATTTAAAGGAGTTTAAGAAGATACTGGTGAGTATGGATATTGAAATAATTAACAGGTTCGGTATCATTATTGGTAATAAGGGGTCGGTAAGTATAAACTTGACGTATGATAAAGTCCTTTATCTCATTGCTATGAATGATTAATAGTTTTTTAAAGACAAGAAGATTAAAGCAAAGAAAAAACTACTTATTGATTACGCATCATTCCTAGCAGAAATATTAGCTCTCTTATCTTTTTCTCTCTTTCATCAAATAAGTTATTTTTCTCTTCCATATCTATTTGTTCTTTAAATATGTTTGGGTCTTCCTTTTTCCTCAGCTGTAGACTCATTCGCATTTCCTCTAAGTTTAAAATTACTTACTAAAATTTAAATCTTCCTTCAATAGTTTATATGACCATAAACTTAATACACGATACTTTAACTTTTAACTTATGAAATTTTTCGGATTAAAAAGGACAGCTTAAATCTGTAATTAACCACACCTCTATTCTCCTCCTCCAAATCCCCTCAGCATCATTTTAAGATAAATAGGAAATCGCATTATTCTTCCTTTTTTAATATTAGTGTAGTACATCTTTATTAACTAAAAAGGATTTGATGGGATTTAGTACAGGGAAGTATTATAGGAAGGATTTTAGACAAGGTTTTGCTTACCAAGGCCCTATCTATTTAATAAGAATGAGATAAAGTTGTTAGTTATAACTCAAAAAAAAAAGCTGAAATTAGGAAAAATTAGAATTGAAACCTATGTTAAAACTAAAATCCTTGAGGCACTATCACAATAAAAACTTAGCTAATCCTGTTCTTGTCACAAGAAATCTTGGTTTGTAGAATCTTAGAAGAGGAGTTCAAAAATTGAACTTATGTTCACTTTATATATTATTAGCGAAATACTAAGATGAAGGAAAAATGATATCAAATGCGCAAGTAAGCGAAATTGAACTCTATTACTTCCTCTTTTTCATAGCTTTTATTCTTTTAATGAGTGCTATAAGGACAATTAGAGGTAGAAAATATAGGCAGGTTCTGTGTTATTTCGCCCAGTCTTGTATTTTATTCTTGGTTTAGCTATTTTATCTTATGATTTCTCCTTTCTTCCCTTAATTCTCCTTGCTATAGTTGCGGGTTTTCTGGTTGGAATTAAGTATGTGGTGGTGTGACTTTTTTCTTTAGAGACGGTATATTATATTATAAAAGGTCAATACTCCTCTACGTTGTATGGTTATCATTATTTGTGACAAGGATTTCATTTGAGTTCTTTTACTTAAATAATTTTTACGGTGTACTTATTGTTGATAACCTTCTAATGTTCTCAAGTGGTCTTCTGATAGGGGAAGCTTATCACATAATCTCTAAGGCAAGGGCGATAAGTAAAACAACACCATAAAACGGAAAATTGAACATTAAAATTGCTTAGTAAATAAACTAGACGTCTCTGTAAAATCTGATTATACTTACGGATCGTTGCATAATTTAACGGCCTAATTGCTTCATCAAGACTTTGTAGAGAAAGTATAACCTATTAATGGCTCAGCTGGACAATATTTCTCGTCTTTTTTAGTTATCCACGAGTGTTTTACCAGATGATTTAAGTAATTATAAACCTCTGAGTCGCTTATTACATTCCCTTCATTAACCTCTAAAGCGTGTTTTATTGTACTCCAACTTGCACATTTGCTTATTTCCCTCATTATAACGAGATATCTATTTCTAGCTATCTCTCTTCCCTTCAAAAAATTTTCAAATTCTTTCGCGATAAGCTTCTTTGCATAATTTAATGTCTCATTTACGCTCTCTTCTAACGCTTTCCTTTGACTATAGACAAATCCAAAGTACGTTAACCATCCCGGAATACCACCAATTTTATTATAAACGTGTTCAAACTCGTTGAACTCAATCCCTAGTTCCGAAAAACCTCTTCTTAAAAATTCTGTTGCTTCCTCTTTAGAAAATGGTTTCAATTCTACTGTGTTAAAAGCCCTTCCGAAAAGAGGGCTATCGGCATCTTCAACTTTCAGAAAATCATATAGAAGGCCCATTTCTGACCCACTGAATATGAATTTCACGTTTTTCAGATTGTCATAAGCATAAGCGAATGCTGGTAAAAGATTAACTCCTCTCAGCTTAGAAAGTTCCTGTATTTCGTCCAATATAATAACAATCTTTTCATTATCTCCTATTCCTTCCTCAAGTGCGTCTAAGAGAGATGAAAAGGAAATTCTTTCTTTTCCCCAGTTAAATATAACTTCAGCTTCAGCTATTTTGACCCCTTTTATCTTTTTCAACACATCTGTAATTGAAGGGAACCTCTTTACAATTTTGTTAATTTCCTTTTGGAGTTCCAGTACAAAATCTTTGTAGGAGATGTATGGTCTCTCTTCAAACTTTCTTAAGTCGACATATATGTAAGGGTAGTTTGTCTCTTTTAAAGCAACCCTGATCAAGGACGATTTCCCCGTTCTTCTGAGACCTAGGACGAGAGTTATTGGTGTACTTAACCCCTTTACTTTTTCTATCTCCTCGTCCCTATCAAAGAAGTCCTTTCTATCATCTTTTGGAGTTGTGTCGAATAGCAACTTCTACCCCCAGAAGTAACTTCTACCCCTCAAAGTTAAAAACATTTTCTATCAAAGACGCAAATTAACTTAGAGTTGTTAAATTAAACAGATATCAAGGGGGAAAAGTTAATCACTAAAAAATGGAATACTTATTGTTAAACCTCGTATTACCAGAGTTTTATTCATAATCCTAAGTATTCTAAGGGAAAAGTTGTACTTAGACACGCCAGAACCAGTTTTTCCTTTAATTTGATCTATATTAGACCACTTTAATAATTGAATATAGAGAGACATATGCCCATCGCGAGTTTTATGAACACAAGGAAACCCTAGGGAAGTGTTTTGTCAAACCGTCTAATGAGAAATGGGTTAAGCGAATTTATAATTTAGTTTTAATTATGCAGGGAAAGTTGAAAAAATGATTTATAAGTCTAGGAAAGAGAAAGATCTCTCTACTTCATTGTGAGAATAAAGAAAAGAGTGAAACAATAGTAAAATAGCCCGTGTTATTCTTTAGCTTATGAACACCTTCTCAAGCGAATCTTATTGACTTAATTTTACTTAGTTTTTAGGAACAAGTTGATCTTAAATATAAAGAATCAAGAATATTGACCTTAATCTTAATTGTAACTCTTGATCATATTCCTTATATTCGGTTGACTTAAAGTTATCCTTTTATATTCTTTAGTCTAATTTCATATTGTGAGTGGGGAAGAGGCTTACCAAAAACTGAAGAACGACCCAGAGTTCCTTCACAAACTAGCTGAAATACTAAAACCGGAAATAGCACTCATTGTCCTTGATGAGTTCAAGAAGTTTGGCGATGAGTTGAAGAAAGTAAATGATAATTTAACAAAGCTTACTGAAAGAGTGGACTCGCTAGAGAAGAGAGTTGAAAAATTAGAAAATAGAGTTGAAAAACTTGAAAAACAACAAGAGAAAATGATTAAGCAACAAGAGAGGACTAACAAAGAGTTGAGATATTTAAGAAGGGCAATAGAAAACTTAGCAATTTCTATTGAAGAGGAGGCAATAGAGTTTTTGACTCATAAACTGAAAAAGGAGTATAACCTTAACGTTAAAGTCAGGTCGTTTGAAATAGAAAATGTAGTTCAGTTTGACATATTTGCCGAAATAGACGATAAACTTATCCTTGGAGAAGTTAAAGCTAGGGCTGGAGTTAGGGCGGTAGAGCAGTTAGAAAACGCAATTAAGAAATTGCTGAAAGCCAAACCAGAGTTTCAAAACAAAAAGATAATTCCAGTCATCTATGCAAAAAGGTATACAGAAGAACTAATCGAGACTTGTGAGAAGAAAGGAATATATCTGACTTCTGGGTTCGTTGATCTAACACCTCTTAAATTAAATTAAAGATTAGGGGTTTATCAATAGTTTTGCAACCGAAAGCCTCTGGGCGGAGTGGAAGTTCAGAAACTGTTTTGATTAGCCGTAAATAACTCCAAATATATCTCCAAATCATTTATTAATGCTACCATGTAGGGAAACTTACTATTTTAAGGGTTTATGTCATGACAGACTTTTAAAGCTTAAAATAAGCAGGTGGAAGAAAAACAATATTTTATCTCTACTAAGATTCAAGGTCTGGATAGGAGGGAAAAACAATAAATCCATCATTTCTCGTTTAGCCCTTCTAAAAGCTTTAAGTACTCTTTCACTACCTCCTTCCCCTTGTCCGTGATCTTAATAAATGTCCTAACACCGTTTATTGTGAACTTCTTTTGGGAAACCACAAACCCTTCCTCTTCTAGCACTTGTATGTGCATTGCTAATGAACTTTTCTGCAGTTTAGAATACTCTAGCAACTCAGAGAAAGACATTTCTGTGAATGTGTATAAAGCAAGGAGAATTGCAAGCCTAACGGAATTGTTTAACGCTCGGTTATTCAAGAATTGTATTAACTCCTTAATTCTGTCCTCACTCAATCTCTGACACCTCCAGAATCGATCTAAAGCCTGCATATAGCCAAGCCATCGCTATTAACATAGAAATTGAAAAGGACATTATGGGGGCGCTAAACCAGCCATTTCTGGTGCAAAAAATGGAAATGAAACCACTACCAAGAGATCATAGTATCTAGGATCTACAAGTCTGTCCGCAGAATATAAGGCCTTATATAACCAATACAATATGAAAATAATAAATAGAGATACCGCCCCTAATTTAACTATTTCATTAGTTGACAAAGGAATTATTACAAGAAATATTAGTATAGCTAGTAACATTGAGACTGGTATGATATAGCAAACTCCGTATTGTACCTTTTTCTTGCTTTCTCTAAATTTTCTATTCTATATCTTTAAACTATAAATTCCCAATTTATGTCTCTGATCATCTTATATGTGTAATATAGCGGTATTAAAAAAGCAAAAAAAGGTAAGGAATTAGCCAAGACATTTGTAACATTGAGGTTGTATAAAATTGCAGAAATTAATGTACCATAGAGGAAATAAAAACCCCATGCAAAATAATATATACCAATAGTTTTTCTAGCTTTCTTTTTTATCAAAATTTTAGCTAACTCTTCTGCGTCTTTTATTGTTTTCTCATATTCCATTTTACACCACAGTGTAAATTCTGTCAATACTTCCTAAAACTGAAAGTTTAGCACCGTTTTGCCCCTTAACTAACGAAATCTTCTTTCCTGCTGGGGTTTCGACAGTAACTAAAGCGTTATTTGTTTCACCCTCTACAACACTTGCCTCTAACAAGTCCTCTACTATGATTGGGCCGTGGAGCTTGCCGTTTAAAAGTAAATATGTACTCCAGTCCTTAAACTCTTTCAACAAATCAAGCTCGTGGGTTGTTATAAAACCTTCCTTCATATACTCCTTAATCCACTTAACTACAGTAAGTCTCCTAGCTGGGTCTAAGTTCTCAAAAGGCTCATCAAGTAACGCAATTTTTGGATGAGAAGCTAAGGCAAGAGCAGTCCTAGTTAATAAGGATTGACCTGCTGAAAGTTTGTAAAGAGGTTTATTAATAACCTGATCGTAAACGTTGACTTCTCTCAAAAAGACTTCAAATGTCTCTCTGTCTAGGTCTTTTATCTCCTCAAACAAGTAAACAATGTCCTTTACTTTACGACCGAGGCTATAAACCTCCCCGAGGTTTACAGACAAAGGTAAGTAGTTCTTGATGTTCCTCACTTCTCTTCCATCTACGTATATGTTACCCTTGTAAGGGTATAAGCCAGTAGTTGCTTTAATAAGAGTTGTCTTACCAGAACCGTTAGGGCCTAGAATAACGCTTTTTCTGTCAATTAATAAATTAGCGTTATTTAAAACAACATTGCTCTCGAAACCAACTGTGACATTTTTGTACTCTATCATATGAATAAATATCCCTTCCAAATTTATAAACCCTCGAGATAGTTCAGAAATTGAACCAGTATTATACATCTTTTTAGTTAAGGGTGAAGTTATATCTTGGAAAAGTCTTACATCGACTCAGAACTTATTACTAACAGTGCTCATGTTATAATCGCTGAAGATTTCTTAACGACAGTTCAAAAATTGAACTTTTTTCATGTTTTATATAACTCCTTAAACTATTTTTAATCATGAAAAGGCTTTTGCTTTACACAATAAAATCAATCCTAACACATCCAGGGATCATAGGTTGGGGAGTTCTCTTTGTATTATTCTGGGTCGTAGCAGGAGCTTATCTTCAGGCACCAAGCTTTATCCATCAATTACCATCTTCACTTCAGCAATTTCCATCAATTGAACATAGTATATATTTACAATATACCTCAACTTGGTATGCATCTCTAGTAATATTATCTTTAAGTTCTGTAGCCTTGGGGGTAGCATATATACTTTACTATCAAACGGGCACTCTACCATATCTAATAAGATATAGTAAGTTAACGACTACTACATATTTTACTTCATTATACTCTGGTAACTTAATAGCTTCCCTCATATTAGAACTCTTGCTTACTGTTGCTGCAACCTTAATGTTCTCTCACAAAGGTGTAGGAATTAGTATCACCCCTTCGAATATTGGAATTATAATTTTAGCTATTGTATTGGCTTCAATATTTATCATATCGTTTTCAGCATTCCTTGACTTACTTGCAATAAAGCTTCAAGCATTTAGACTTCAAAACCTTTTTAATTTCATACCATCAATATTAGGTTTTCTTGCTTTTGCAATGTTTGCTTTTACTACACTAACATCCCCTATAGCTTATTATTCTAACCCATATATGACTGCAGAGATCTTGCTTTACGACGGATTTTCTGGTAGTTTCGAATTTTACACTATTAATAATGAAGTAACTTTGCACTTATCTCTTGGTTTGTTAACATTATCAGCAATAGCATGGATAGTAATATTAAACGTCGTTAATTTCATCTTACTTAGAAAGATTAACTACACTAGCATAGAAGAAGGAAGAACGATGTAATCTCTTTTTTATGTTAGTTGTTTTGTCTATCCTTGGTTCTATTTTTGTAAAAACAAAAACTAGTTTAGACAATTTTACCTCCAAAGACTTTGCTAATTCTTGTTTATCTTATAATGTCCTCAAATGCTCTTAATCACTTTCCTCTATGACAACTTTCACTTTCTTTCTATGGATAGAAGGAAATATTAGAAGACATAAGTTTGAAAGTAAAAGTGAATCCTTTACGACCGAAATCTTTAAAGATGGAGAAAGCAGAACACTACTTCCAAGCGTTCAATATTTTAGCGAAATTGTGAACTTGATAGAGAAAAGCTTGTACTAAACGAAAATACGGTTTATAGGAGACAGCCCGTGAATGTCTTACGTTAAATATAGATATAGAAAGCATGAGAAAGGTTCCAGATTACTATGCATTTTGTGAAAACTATGAAAAATAGAAATTTATTTATCATGTGAGCAGATATGTATATGTGTTCTGGAATGTGACATGAGGAGGTAGAAGCTTAAATGAGCTCGGCATTTGATGAATATTCGGAAAAATACGATGAATGGTTTATGAAGAATGAAAAAGTCCTTCTTTCAGAAGCTCTGCTTGTAGAAAGTATGCTAAAAGATGAGAAGGGAAAGATACTTAGTGTTGGATGTGAAAGCGGGCTGTTTGAAAAGATTTTAAGGGATAAAGGGATTGTCATTGAAGATTGTGTAGAGCCCTCTGAAATGGGAAGAATAGCTGAAAAAAGAGGATTAAAAGTTAAAATAGGATATGCGGAGAACTTACCAGTTTCGGACGAGTCATACGACGTAATTCTCTTCAATGGAGTTATTCATTATTTAAAGGATAAAAGAAAAGCCTTGAATGAACTACACAGAGTTTTAAGGAATGATGGACATTTAGTTCTTTGTTGGGTTCCAGGGGAAAGTTCGTACGGTCTTCTTTACAGATTAGCGTCACTGTTAGGTTGGGAGAAGCTTTCCAATTTATCGCCAGAATATCCATATCCTCTACAGTTTGTGAAGGAAGGGTCTTGGCCCACATACGATGAGGTAAAATAGCTTTTGAAATTGTCTAATTTCGAAATTATTAAAACAATGCAAACTTTAACAAAGCACCCAAAATATTCAAACATAGATGTTGAAGTTCCCTTGTCAGGGTATGAAAAAGTGATTACGTTTGTATAAAAGCAAAGAAAAAATATGATTCACTTAAGTCCTAACATAGGAACTTCTTTTTCTTGTTTTATTTATGTTGATAAGTCTACTAACTTCTTTGGAAAAATTAAAGAATAAAAAAGAGTCTATTTCAACAAGAAATCTTGTTCCATTTAACGTCAAAGCACTGCTCTTCTATTACTACTTTGCCTTCAAGTCTTATGTCCCTAGATGAAGAACCTACTCTCATTTCATATTCTCCTCCTTCAACAATCCATGACAGGCCATTGAAGCTTGCCAAGTGTTTTACCGGTATTTCTATCGTGACACTTTCCTCTTCATTAGGCTTTAACAGCCTAGTCTTGAAGAACCCTTTTAACTCTTGAAACGATTTATTTAACTTGCCTCTGGGAGCTCTAACATAAACTTGCACAACTTCTTTACCTTCAAATTGACCAACGTTTTTCACCTTTAAACTAACCTTGATCTTATCCCCCTTCTCTTCTTTTTCTACACTCAAATCACTATACTCAAATTTTGTATAGCTAAGACCGTAACCAAACTCATATGCAGGTTCAACTTTAAACGTGTCATTGTACCTATAACCAACGTATATGTCTTCTTCATAAACCAAGTATTGAGGATTACCTTTTGGGACTCCAGGGTATGTCCTCATGGTTGGTAAATCGTAAAGGTCTTTAGGCCAAGTGAAAGGTAATTTGCCACTTACGTTGACCATCCCTAAAAGAGTATCTGCAACAGCTCTACCTGCTTCTTGACCTGGAGTCCACACAACTAGAATTGCGTCAACAAAATCTCTCCAACTAACTATCTCTATAGGACTCGGGATATTGAGAATGACAACGACTTTCTTGCCTTGTTTATGAAAAGCGTCTGAGACTTTCTTTATCAACTCTAGCTCATTGCCACTTAAATAAAAATCACCTTTAACTGCCTTTCTATCCCAGCCCTCGCTAGATATCCTTGATATTGTTATAATTGCAATGTCATCCTCTTTAGCAACTTTTTCTATTAGTGCATCTTCTAACCTGGTTTCCGCATTAGTCGAATAAGAATTTACTAGTGAATCAAGGATTTCAACAATAAACGGCAACATTAATTGAATATCTCTGCCTCTATTAACCTCATTGAATATCGACTGATAAAACTTACCTATCCCAAAATAAGGATGGCTTTTGTATATACTTTCTAATTCCTCGTTAACTTTAACACCTTTCTCCTTGAGACCGTCAGCTATTGAAACGACATATTTTGAATGTACATTACCACTGCCTAAACCACCTTTCACCGTCATGTAAGACCCTAGACCAAAGAGAGAGACCTTTGCTTCTTTAGTGATAGGGAGTGCATTCTCGTTTTTCAGAAGTACAAACCCTTCAATTGCACTCTCATAAGCAATCTTTGCATGTCCGTTTAAATCTGGGCTGTTTGAAGGCTTATATTCCTTATATGTTAAGCTTTTATATACTAATTCCAAGACCTTTTTAGCTCTTTCGTTGACACTCTTTTCATCTATTAACCCGTTCTTATAAGCTTCTACCAAACTTTGTAATATCTCATCACTCCCAGGCATGACAAGGTCTATACCAGCTTTGATCTGTTCAATTGGATTGTCACCAGCTCCCCAGTCAGTCATAACAAGACCGTCGAATCCCCACTCCTCTCTTAGAACCTTTGTTAAAAGCCATTTGTTTTGAGTAGCGTACTTACCATTAACCTTATTATAACTAGCCATAATTGCCCATGGCTTAGATTCCTCAATTGCAATTTCAAAAGCCCTTAAATATATTTCCCTCAAAGCCCTTTCAGATGCGATAATGTTAATTGTCATTCTATTCATCTCTTGTTCGTTAGCAACAAAGTGCTTGAGTGTCGCTCCAACGCCTATAAACTGAACTCCTTTAACATATGCAGATGTCATTTTTCCAGACAAGAAGGGGTCTTCCGAGAAGTATTCAAAATTTCTTCCCCCGAGTGGTATTCTTTGAATATTAAGCCCTGGAGCAAGTATAACGTCCACTCCGTAATCTTTAGCTTCTTCACTTATAGCTCTTCCAACTGTTTCAACAATATCTAAATTCCATGTAGATGCAAGTACAATAGCGTTAGGAAAGGCTGTGGCATAATAGATATTTGAGCTACCTCCTCTGAGAGGAGATATTCTTACACCGGCGGGCCCATCAGATAGTACTATAGAAGGTATATTGAGACGCTCAATGGCCCTAGTTTCCCCAGCTGCACCATTTACTCTTTTAGAGAATCCAGATCCTACAACTAGAGATAATTTTTCCTCAATTGACGCATTCGTTAAAAATTCATCAACTGTCATATTGATAAAGCGTAGAACTGTTTCGATAAAAAGTTTTCTATTTTTAGTTCTCAAAAAATCTGGTAATGTGATAAAGCTAATATAAGTATGGAGAACTTATGATATTTGAAGTTAAGATAAAGTACGCCAATAAAAAGGAATACGAGAATCTTTCTTCATTCCAAAGGAGGCGCGTTTCATCATTTTGTCAATTTCCTAAGAAAGAAAAACAGAAGTGAAGGATAATCTTCACGGAATAGGTTGAAGCCATAATCACTGAGGAAAGTGATTAAAAGTAATTAAGAAATATCACAAGATCAACAAGAGTCAGCAAAGACTTAAGGGATTTAGTTATAAAACGGCTAAAAGCAGATTTATGGAGGATCCGAATATAGGATATTTCGCAGAACTTAAAGGACTTCCTTTCATTGAATACAGTTAAAATAGAAATAACAAGTGAAAAACTTGAATAGATGTATAAATCGCTTAGTACCATGACCTAGTAAGAGTTTAATTATGCTTTTAAATTTAACATTTATAAATTAGGTCTGAAAAGTGCAAGCTTTTAATGCATCTAATTCTGGTAAATTTTAAGATCATACGGCATAATTAGAAAAAATAACCTTTTTCAAAAGTAATCTATCTAATTTCTTTTCATATATATCAATGAAGTTTAAATCTTAGGAATAGATGTTTATATCACATGAACATACCTAAACTATGGATGAAAAGTTTTAAAAATTTGTAAGTATACTTATACTTGGTGAATTGAAATGGCGTTATTGCAAATGATTCGAAGAAATGACAAAAAAGAGACTCAATCAACATCATTGTACGACCTTCCCGAAGAATACTTAAAACTAGAATATCCAGAAGAGTGGAAATCTTTAGAAAAGATGAACATTAAAGACAAAGCCTTCTTTATAGTATATTGAAAGTATTATGTTTATTCTAATAAACTCTCTTCTTATACGTATACTCAAAAATTGATATTTTTCATTAGTTAGCATGTTCTACTTTATAACATGCATGACCTAACAATTTTTTAACTTGGTCAATGAGCATAAAAGACTCTATATTAAAGGTATTTTTATAACGTGTAATTAATTGTATTTTTATTATATAGACCTGCTGAGAGTATCAACTTCTCCATGAAGCTTAAAAATATTTAGTACATACATTTTAGAATTGTCATGCGAAGTTCTCATCTCTCATTGTAAAGGACAAATTAGTACATCAACATGGTTACTTATATTAGTGGAAAATCGGAACAGGCATGAGTCAACTTACTAAAATTTTTAAATTTCAATATGACAATCATATCTTATATCATCTGAAAGATAATAATTGTAAAAATCTAAGAAAACAATACTTTCTATTCCCACCATAATAATAAATTAATGCTCATTGTCTATTATGCAAAAATTTCAAGGTGACTATGAAGAGGTGCCACCTAAGATAACTTTAAAGGGAGACTAAATATATCTTTTACTTCGACCTTATTGAGACCACTACGAATATATTTTTTGCTTAACAATTTGGCTAATAGTTTAATAAGTCCCTTTATATCGTTCTTTGTTGCTTCAAATGGAATTATTGGTACTCTCTTAGCCATAGTTTCGTCTGCGGGTACAACTTTCCCTGGGATAATTCAATATGTTTTAGCAAACTTATATGTGAGAGCTAAGAAGTTAATTTTGATAGGTACATTAGCTTCCGGATTATTGTGGATATGTGTCGGAGTACTTGAAATATTCAACTCGTCCTTTGTATTAATTTACGTTATAATAGAACTTTCTCTAGGGGCAGCAAACTTTGGTTGGCTACTAATCCTAGATAAAATTAGTGAAACAGCTAGGGGTAAGACTTTAGCTTATTACAATTTTTATGCCTACATTGGTGGTTTAATAGCCACTCTCATCACGGGATTCATAGTCGGAGATGAGCTTTATCTCATGAGATATTTTTTCGTCATAGGCGGTTTAATTTACCTTGTCAATGCGTACGTAATTTATCACTCTGATGTTGATTCTGAGATGATCAAGTCAAAAGCTCGGTTGTTTACGTCAAATCCAGAGGTCAAAAAGTTCCTTCTTATTAACTTTGTTTTCACTTTTATTTGGTCAATGGCTTGGCCACTGTTTCCCTTAGCGCAAGTGTATAAATTTCACATGAATGAGTTCAATATTGCCGTTATCAGTGTTATAGCAGGTGTCTCAACAATATCTCTGCAGAGGTTTATTGGAATGCTTGTGGATAAACATAGAAAATACATGATGTTTTTGGGAAGATTTGCTTTAGCGACCTTTCCGCTAGCCTATGCCTTCTCTACTTCGGTTTACGAAATATACTTAGCGAATATAGTTTCTGGATTTACCAACTCAGCCTCTATCTCCTACACAGCATTTTTATTTGATAACTCAAACTATTACGAGAAAAGAATTAACATAGCATTATTCAATATGTTAAATGGAATTGCAGCACTCTCAGGTTCTACTTTTTCCAGTTTTATGGTTAGCTTAATCTCTACCAGGTTAGGGCTTGTAATTGCTGTAAACTTCATGCTCACCTTAATAGGAATTATGAGAATCTTGTCGTCTTTCCTATACTTGGAAGTAAAAGAAAAGTCATGAGTATCCCTGCTGTCATAAGGATAAATCAGTTAGCTATTGTAAAAAGTTCCTAGTACTACTTCTTTTCTTCGACTAAAGCTTTTCTTCACCTTGGATTAACTTTCCTCTCTCAGAAAGGTTAAAAAGAGAAAAAGAAATTTAATGAGTGTTAACAAAACCTTCAAGTTCTTCCCTCCTAGGAAAACTTGCTCCTCCTTTTCTTAAGCATTTTAATGCTCCAGCTCCATTTGCATATTTGACTGAAGCTTCTAAACTCTTTGACTCTAAAATATGATAAACGATGAAAGCTGACGTCCATGCGTCGCCAGCACCGGTAGTATCTACTGGTTCTATCTCATAAGCTGGAGCTTCCACTTCTTCCCCCTCTTTAGAATACACGTAAGCACCCTTATCTCCCATTCTAATAGCAACAACGTTTAAATTCTCATAGCTTGAAACTAAATCTCTCGCTAGCTTCTTGTAGTCCGAAACTTTAAACATGTTTTTCACCTCATCCATACCCATAGACAGAAATCGAGTGTATTGGAAGAACTCTTCCATTACCTTTAGTGCTTCTTGTTCATTATTCCACACATCTTCCCTGTAATTAGGATCGAATACTGTTACTATACCCTTCTTATATCCATTAATAAATATCTGTTTAATTACACTAGATATGGGTTCGAAAGCCGTTGCTAATCCAGAAGTATAAACGACCTTAGCTTTTAAAATGTCATCGATTGAGATATCTGTAACTGCAAGTTCAGAGAAAGCTGTTGAAGTCCAGGGTTTTGTGTAGAAAAAGAAGTCCCTTTCACCTCTCTCTTTAAGTGTAACGAATGCTAATGAAGTCCTCATATTCTTTCTCACTACATATTTAGTATTCACTCCTTTTTCCTTAAGAAAGTCTATAAGAAAATCACCAAAAGGATCATTACCAACAGATCCTATAACTCCAGGCTTATGATTAAGTAAGGAAATACCAATACATACATTTGCTGGAGCTCCTCCTAGATGAATCTCGAGTTCGGATCCTTCATAATATCTTCCTTCATGCTTTGAAATTATATCCACAAGAATCTCCCCTACACAATAGACCTCAGTTCCTTGCACAACATTTCATTAACAAAGTAGAATATAAAAACAGAGTATAAACGTGTGAAATATATGAAATATGACTTAACTATAGCTTTATGAGTTATTAAATTAATTTTATCTTGCTTAATCTTTTATAAGTTAAGTCGTTTAAAATATATAAATATAAGCCGTTACGAGAGTTTAAAATTTTTAAACCAAATATAGCAAAAGACTTTTTACTTTCTATCCTTGATACAGATATATGAAAGCAATAATAGTGAAACCACCTAACCCTGGAGTACAATTTGCTGATGTAAATGAGAAGGAATTAGACAACTATGGTAAAGTAAAGATAAGGACCTTGTTTAACGGAATATGTGGTACTGATAGGGAAATAGTTAACGGAAAATTAACAACGTCAGACTTATCAGATGGAAAGGATTATCTAGTCCTAGGGCACGAAGCTATTGGAATAGTAGAAGAACCTTGTTGTGGTTTTTCAAAAGGAGAACTCGTAATGCCAGTGAATAGAAGAGGATGTGGAAAATGTTTAAACTGTTTGATAGGGAGACCAGATTTTTGTGAGACTGGAGAATTCGTGGAAACTGGAATTCACCGTATTGACGGCTTTATGAGAGAGTACTGGTATGACGACCCAAAATATTTAGTCAGAATCCCAAAAGAACTAGAAGATATAGGAATTTTGGCACAACCCCTAGCTGATGTTGAAAAATCAGTCGAAGAAATTCTAAACCTTCAAAAGAGAATTCCAGTATGGACTTGTGACGACGGAACGTTAAATTGCAGAAAAGTACTAATAGTTGGCACTGGATCCGTTGGTAGCTTATTTACGTTACTCTTTAGGACTTATGGATTAGAAGTATGGATGGCAAACAGAAGAGAGCCAGATGAAAAAGAACAAACTATACTAGAAGAAACAAAATCAAACTACTTCAATTCAAGTAATGGATATGATAATTTGAAAGAGAAATTTGATGTTATTATTGACACAGCTGGTTCTGATGCTAGCTTGCTGAATAGTTTGATCCCTCATCTAAATAGAAATGGCGTGCTTGGCCTATTTGGGTTTCCGACTTCTGGCTCTTTCTCAATTGACTTCAAATCAGTACAAGAGATCATACACACAAGCCAAGTTATTGTAGGATTAGTTAATGGCCAAAAGCCCCATTTCCAACAAGCAGTTATGCATTTAGCTTCATGGAAAACTCTGTATCCTAAGATTAGCAAAATGCTAATAACTAAAACTGTTAGCATTAATGATGAAAAAGAAGTTTTAAAAGTACTTCAAGAAGAAGAACCAGGTGAAATAAAAATAAGAATACAATGGGACTAGACTTCATTATAGACATAATTTTTATAATTTTTAACTCACCAAAATTAAGGAAGCCTCGCTTTTTAAAGCGGGGAGGAGACTTAAAAGTTTATAAATTTGTCTTCTTTAATAATACAATGTGGGTGTGGTGGGCAACTCTTAAACATCTCTTAAAAGCGATACTTCCCTATCTTCATCTTCTACGCCCACTGCACCCGACAACAGTATAATCAGAACATCTGTAGTCAGATTAAAACCAAACAAGAACCAAGAGGAGCAGCTAAAACTCTTATGTTCAATCTCATCAAAGTTATGGAACGAAGTGACTTATGCTAGAAGACAGCAGTTTTTTACTAATAAGGTTGTTGATTTGAAGGGAACTTACAAAGAGTTTTATGAAAAATACAGCGAGATGATAGGTTCTGACACGGCTCAAGCAATCCTCAATAAGAATAACGAAACGTGGAGCGATTTCTTCAAAGAACTGAAGAAAAAGAAAGACAAGGAACTACCTGGTTTTATTAAGAGAGTTAACCCTCCTGGTTATAAGAAGAGGAACAAGACTAGAGAATTATGGATAGTACTGACTTCTCCCCGCTCTTAAGAGCGAGGGTTCCCGTCATCTGAGTGGTATTTTCCACCCTTCATTTGACGAGCAGTCGAGAGGTGCAGAAGACCCCTCCCATAAAGGTTGAGAACGGAAACATAATCGCGGTGTTCTTCAAAGCCACACTTTTCGCATTGTAGTGTCCTATACCCACTCTCTTTCATCAATGTACCACATTTAGGACAAGTAGTTGATGAGTATGCGGGATTAACATAAACCACTTTTAACCCGTATTTCTTAGCTTCCCATTCAATCCACTTTTGAATCCTCTTATATTGCATAAGGTATAGCTTTAATCTGTAGTTCTTTCTTAAATCGCCAACATGTTTAATCATCTTAGTTAGTTTTTCCAAAACGATAACGTTAGCTTTTAACAGTAAAGCAATATCTACTATCCACCTACCTACTTTTTTAGCAAAGTCAATTAAGATATTCCTTTCTCTTCTGAAGAAGTGAGCAATCCTAGTTAGTATGTGTTTAGAGTATCTCCACTTTGTAGGATACTTTTGCTGTAGTTTTTGTACCTCATCCACATAATGGTAAGCGTCATCTAATCTAGTAGGTATTTCAACTACTGTCTTATCGTTGCCAACAGTAAGGAAGTCTTGATTTACATCAACTGCTACTATACCAGTTACCTTAAACTCTTCTTTCTTTTTCTCTTCCTTATTTTCGCCTTCAGTTGCTAATCCTTCTTTTTTCTTCTTTGCTTTTCCCTTCTCTTCCTTTTTGCTAAAAGTGATAAACAAATACCACTCTTTCCCTCTCTTAACCATTTTGGCTTCTGCTATCTTCCATTCTTTGTAGAGCGATAGAGTACTAGAATAACCTAGAATTGGGGTTTTGCAACCCATAACGCTTAGTCTCATTTTTTGTAAGTTCAAGTTGTATGATAGTTTAGGTGTTAAGATTACTGACACACTCTTTATCCTAGGTTTTGATTTGTTCTTTCTAGGGTTCTCTAACCACGATAGATATACATTTTCAGCATCTCTATAACAATCTATAGCTAGACGTGATTTTAGCCCTATTTGCTTTAGCTTTTCGTACCACTCATGGTGGATTATGCTAAGTAGTTCTTTCTCACTCTTGAAGCTAGGTTTGGTTTCTACTAACCAATTAACAATGAGTTGTTTAGTCCTAGTGTACAAATAAGCAAGGTGTTTAACCTCGTGGCTAGGTGCAATTTTCATTTGAACAGCTACTGAAAATCCAATTGACCTAGCCACAAACTTTGTTTAATTCAGCAGTTTTTAAGTTTTGTCATCCCCGCTTTGAAAAGCGAGGCTTTCATTTTTTGTAAAGAACAGACAGTATAAAATCACGGAAGACAAGATCATTATCAAAGGGTTAGGAGCTATAGGATGGATAGAGGTAGAATATGCTGGTTTAGTGCATCTAAAGGGAAAGCAAGGACAGTTAGAAATTCATTATGACACAGACACCAAGACGTGGTATGCTCACATCACTTATGCTGTGACGGAGAAAGCTGTGAGAGGAGACTGGAGGAAAATCCCTCAAAAACCGAAAGGTAATCTGAGAGCTGGTATTGACTTAGGTGTAAATAATCTAATGGCAGTGTATACGGAAGATGGAACATCAGTCTTGATAAATGGAAGACCCATCAAGGCTGAGTCGCACTACTGGAGAGAAAAAATTGCTGAATATCAAAGTAAGATAAACAAATATGGAGTTAAGATAACGCATAGACTCAGTGTCATGTTTAAAATGTGGAGGAAGAGAGTGTGGCACTACATAGACACCCAGGTTAGGAGAGTTATTGAGTGGCTCTATGAGAAAGGAGTTTCGACGATCTATGTTGGTCATCCTATGTATATTGCACAACAGAAAGGAAACTTTAACGTGACAAATGTCTGGAGCTATAAACAAGTCATAGACAGAATCAAAGAAGTGGCTGAAGAATATGGAATAACTGTAGAGGAAGTCAATGAAGCCTATACATCATCAACATGTCCGGTTCACGGTGACTCATATGGGAAGAGGATAGTTAGAGGATTATTCAAGTGTGAAAAGTTAAACAAGGTATTTAACGCAGACGTAGTTGGTGCTTTTAATATTTTGAAAAAATCCATAACCCCGAGTCCCTCACGGGATAGGGGTAACTGGCTGGACACCCAGCCAAGGGCTGAACATAAGGATGTAGCCCCGAACCTCTCTGCTCTAACGAGAGTTGGAACCCTCGCTCTTTAGAGCGGGGAGGAGGTCAGATTAAGTTCCTAGAATGAATAATACTTCAGAATTTTTTGACAAACTAGGAAAATATTCAAGTTGGGCATTGCTTGTCTCGCCATGGATTTTGTTCCTTATTTGTTATTTACTAACTCCAAAGTGGATTTTAACAAAGAATGCATTAAGCGATTTCGGAAGCCCAGAATTCACTAAGTATTATCTAGTTTATAACGTTGGACTTATCATTTTAGCAATTATAATATGGTTGATGTCGCTAGGTATAGTTGCAAGGGCTAGAAATAAGGTTCAAGTTTTTGCTGGAGCTTTCTGGTTTGTTGCAGGTATCTTTCTTGCTCTAATAGGATATTATCATGAAGGAACATATCCTCATGTTTTTGTATCCGTATGGTTCTTTGTCCAAGGTGCTCTAGCAATTGGTATAATGGGAATAGGAACATACCTAGAAAATGACATAAAATCCTCAATTATACAGCTCATAATTGCCCTTTTCATGCCCTTAGGAGCAATAATTGTTCACTTTCCATCCGCAGCAACAGAGGAAATATATGAAATCTCAGTAATGGATGCTTGGTTAATATTTTGCCTTCTCTATACCCCCTTAAACAAATCTGTTCAAGTTAAAGGAACAGAAATTCATCATAAAAGAGATACAATAGTAGTTGGAACTCTCGCCACAATTTTCTTTGTACTTGGAGCAATAGTTATTGCCTTTGCATTTAAATAAAAAATCTGTGAGGAAATTCTAATGACGTATAAATAACGTGAAACAAAAAGTTGAATTTAAATAGCAAACTGTTAGACAAAAACTTTAATCGCAAAAGAATAATCGTTTATATGCAATCAACTTAATTATAACACATGGTCAAACTATTACTCTTTTCTCCTAACAACGGCGAAGTTAAAAGAGTAGGCGTATACGAAAACGGTAAAGTAATTGACCTAGTTAAGGCATATGAGTTTTTGTATGACGCAAAACCACCAAATTGGTTTTACAGTACAAAGGATTTAATTGAAGGTGGAGAAGTTGCATTATTCCTTGTCAGAAAGGTTTTAGACGATTTAAAGGGAGTAGAAGACAAGGTCTCCTATGACCCAGAGAAAATCGTTTATTACCCTCCAGTAGAAAACCCAGAAAAAATATTTCTACTCGCTGTAAATTACAAGGCTCATGGACAAGAGACAAACACACAACCCCCAAAAGAGCCATATGTGTTTACAAAGTTTACAAACACACTAGTTGGTCATAATCAACCGATACTTTATCCAAAGGCTTCGCAGAAAGTTGATTATGAAGTAGAACTTGCAGTAATAATAGGCAAAAAGGGGAAATACGTGAATAGCAAAGAAGCCTACAATTATGTATTTGGATACACTATCCTTAACGATATAAGCTTCAGAGATAGGCAATTCCCAGCTGAACAGCCTTACGGTATGAGATGGGTTCATGGAAAAGGGATGGACACAGCTGCTCCTATGGGACCATGGATAGTTACGAAAGATGAAATACCAAATCCGCATGAGTTGAGGATATCACTGAGAGTTAATGGAGAGGTTAGGCAAGATGGATACACTGAGGATATGATATTCAAGGTTGACAAAATAATAGAGTACTTAGCAAACGGAATAACATTAAAGCCTGGAGATGTGATATCAACTGGTACACCTCCGGGAGTGGCATTAGCTACTGGAAAATATTTAAAGCCTGGAGACGTTGTCGAGGCTGAGATAAGCAAAATTGGGGTTTTGAGGAACCATCTAGTGGAAGAAAAATGACTAAGACGAAATTCAGATCTGATATTATATATTAACTAAAACTTTGCTCCTAGTTTAACTAGCTCTTTGTCATTACCAATCAATTCTCCAACTTTCTTTGAAAGATAAAAATGGTTGCATCCTCAAGTTCCAAGTTATACTCTAATGCTACGTCTTTTACATTTTCAATCTCATCTGGCTCTAAATGAACAAAACGTATGCCAATTTCACTAAAAATGAGGGATTAAGTTGATGGATTTCGATTGGTGGTTTACTAAGAAGCTTACTTAGAACTATAATTAGCTGAAACAAAGTTAATTTCTGACGTGTAAATTTCTTCATATTGGAGAGCTAATGTTCGCTCTCTTAAAATATTGAGGATGATGCGTTAAAGTATACTAAAACGTTCACGTCAAAATATCTTTTAACCACTTTCTTCTAACGCTTCTTTATAAATTTCTCTGACGTCCTTGTTAATTTCGCTCCAATCGACCTTAAAAATGCCAGCGTATTTTCTTAGCACTTCTTCTTTTTTGACACCCCTTATTATTGCCTCATTATCCTTTACTATAAGCTTAACAACATTCTTCATATTAAGTTTCTCTCTAACCTCTTTTGGAATTGTTATCCTCCCTTTTTCGTCAATCTTAAGCTCGTATTCCATTGTCCCACCATTATTCCCATTTATTTAATACTTACAATGGAAGCATTTAAACATTGCTTTCCTTAGCTCAATAATTTAGATAACTGTTGATTAAGTACAATATATTTTTTGGTATTCGAGGTTTTAAGATGGGTAGTAAATGCCGAAATGCTAAATATACTAAAATTGAGAATTTTTAGTCAATATATTTAGTTTCTTTTTTCTTAATTTTATTAATTATATATTAAATTTACTTAAAAACAAAAAGATAAGGACTGACTCCCTTTTGAACAAGAAGAAAAATCATTGTATAAGCGGGGTGCTAATGAGTCTTTGTTTACAAGTTTGCAAATAATATCTTTCCAAGCTAAAATGACGCCTCTAAAATAGCATAAGTCGTGAAACTTTTAACTTGACATTATAATTTGTCATTCATGGAAAGAATAGGAGAGCTACTATCTGAGCTTCCCAAAGAGTACGTTAGAGTAGTTGTTCAAATATTAACTGCAGATAGCTGGAATAGATTAGATAGAGATGTAAATTTCTACCAATTAGGTCTAGCCATAGGTAAGATAATAGACAAGATTGATAGGGAAACTCTAAAGTTACTGATTAAGTCTTGTGAATATTATCAAAGCTTATGCAGAGGAATTGCAAAAGGGATGGAAGGGATTGAAGTTGACAAGGACTTACTACTTTATCTGGGAAATTTGAGCGAAATAATGGCAATGGAGATTCTAGCTAATTTGGAACCTTACCGATTTCCAGATGTAACAGAGAAATTAGCTTTAATCGTTTCTCCCTTAAAGCATGTACCAAACGTTGGAAGCAATATTGCGAGGCAGTTTGATAAATTTCCTTTGGAGAGTAGGAAAAGGATCGTCGACACGTTTAAACATAACATAATGTTCCTTTATGAGTTCCTACAGTCAGTAAACTTGAGTAAACTTGATGGCTTGGAGGAATTCATAGGCAAAAGTAAAGAAATCGATGAAATTATAGGTTATAGACTTTATGAGGTTAACGACAAAATGAAAGAAAAACTATTAAATTACTCCAACATAGCGTTCGGTGTTGGAAAAGGTTTTCAAAACCTTTCATACTATTGGAAAAGAAAGGTTATAGAGAAAGTCAAAGAGGACAAAGAGTTTGCTAAAGGATTCCTATCCTCAATAGACTTCTCCTCACTTGAAGATGAGTTTACTACAGTTTTAATTGAAATCGGGAGTCATGGCGATTTAGCAAGAGTTTTAGGTAAAAACTTAGGAGGGACTTTCCCTTATTTGACTGAAGATTTAAAGACTTTGGCATTAAACATGGCTGAGAAAAACTCAGATTTCGCCTACGGATTTGGAGAAGGAATAAGCGAAGCATTGAGTAGTTTTAGCAACTTCATAAAAGGTAAAATTTACGAGCTAAGGAAAGAAGACCAAGATAAAATCCTAAACTTAGCTTTTAACTCTGAGAGTTTTGCTAAAGGGTTCTTAACAATTTTAAACTCACTGTTCTTCTTTGAGGATAGAGATAAAGTGCTAGAACTTATTATTAAATACAAGGAATACTTACCTATTTTCGTTGAGCAATTTGGAAGAAGGTTGAATGAGTTTAACCTTTCTAAACTTCTTTCTCTAAAGGGGAAAGTAGGTATTGAACTTGGTAAGACTTTATGCAGGAACCTTAGTAATTTGAAGAGGGAGAACAAGGAACTGATATTACGATGGGTAAATGAAAATGAAGACCTTAAGGAAGGGTTTTTAGAATGCTAAAACTTGACGTTTCGGTCAAACCGAGATCTACTTGTCAACCAGAGTTTTTAGTACGCTAAACCTTACTCCTAAACTTCTGACCGACTTTAAAATCCTTTAAATATGGAGACTTATTAAAAGTCATAAAAGCATAATCACATAAAACATTAAAAGTCTATGTAGTAATATTATATACTTTTTAAACAATCTATTTGTCTTTAGTATAAAAGTTGAAAGAACTAAATTTACTTAATATTATTCATCTCTCACCTAGAACGAAATCGGTTCTTCTCTCCTTTTAGCTTAACTAAAAACTTAAGAAAATCTTAAGTACATGTTAGTATGTTTACTTTTATCTTAAACGTCTAGGTTGTCTCTCAAATATCTAACTCTAGCGTGTTAAGATTAAGTTCATCGAGTTACATTTAAGTAATTTCATTATCTATTTAAAAACTTCTAATTCAATATATATAATATGTCAGAAGTTATTGAGGTTCGCTCCCCCTCGAACTTAAAGGTGATTGGAACTGTAAAGAGAATGACGAAAGACGAGGTTAGAGGAGAAATAGAGGAAGCATATAAGGGTTTTGAAATTATCTCAAAAATGCCTTTATATAAGAGAACAGCTATCTTAAGAAAAGTTTCTGAAATACTTGATAGAGAACAAGAGAGGTTAGCAAGACTGTTGGCAATGGAAGCTGGAAAACCGATCAGAGATTCAAGGGTTGAGGTCTTAAGGGCGTCAAGGTTGTTTAGACAAGCAGCTGAAGAAGCCCCCCTAGTGTTAGAGGGTAAAAACTACAGAGTTGATGCTTATGAGTACCCTCCTGGGAATGAGAACAGATTGGTAATAAGCACTAGAGAACCTATTGGGGTTGTAACTGCAATTTTGCCCTTCAATTTCCCAATAAACTCTTTTGCACATAAAGTAGCACCTTCTCTAGCTGCTGGCAATTCTGTTGTTGTTAAACCAAGTTTAAACACGCCATTAGCAGCAATTGAAATGAAGAAAATCTTGGTTGAAGCGGGATTACCAGATAGTGTAGTTAGGGTTGTTACTGGTTATAGTAATGAAATTGGAGATGAAGTTGTTACCCACTCCCTGGTGGGTGCTATTACTTTTACTGGATCAACAAAAATAGGTCTTGGTATAGCCTCTAAGGCCGTGTCTCTCGGTAAGAGAGTACTAATGGAGTTAGGTGGATCAGACCCGATAATAGTATTAGAAGATGCCGATATCGATAGAGCTTCCTCACTTGCAGTAAGGGCAAGGTTTGAGTATGCTGGCCAGAACTGCAATGCAGGAAAAAGGATTATAGTTAGAAAAGAGGTTGCAGATAAGTTTACTAAGGCATTTGAGGAGAAAGCAAAAGCATTAAAAGTTGGTGATCCATTAGATGAAACAACTGATGTAGGCCCAGTAATAAATAAAGAAAGCATGGAAAACTTAGAAAGCGTAGTGGAAGATGCTAAAAATAAAGGAGGAAGAGTTGAAATCATCAATAGAGGATTAGAGAGCGGTAGTTTCTTCCCTCTCACTCTAATTACTAATACAAACTTGGATATGTTAGCATTAAAGAGTGAGGTTTTTGGACCAGTAGCGCCAATTGTAGCCGTGAATAGTGATGAGGAAGCCATTCAGGTGGCAAATTCTGCAGATTATGGTTTGCAATCTGCAATATTCACAAAAGACGTTAATAGAGCGTTAAAGTTGAGCAGAGAGATAAAGGCTGGTGCTGTAATAATAAATGATAGTACTAGGTTAAGATGGGATTCGTTACCATTTGGAGGTGTTAAGAAGTCAGGGATAGGTAGAGAAGGTGTTAGGGATACGATGCTTGAATTAACTGAAAATAAGCTGATAGGAATCACATTATTATAATATTTAATATTTTGTTTTTTAATCAACTTAAATATACAACGATTATTTTTATATGCATCTTGTTGAGTTTTACAAGATAACTGCTTATATGCACACTTTACTTAAGGCTTTACAACTGAAAGTTTCTCCTTAAACCGGGAAAGTTAGAGACTAGGAAAAATTATTTCATCTCCCACTAGATAAAGTTTTATTTTAAACACTTAGAATTAGTAATTATGACAGAGATATCGGAAGTAGAGGCTTACATACTGGGAAAGGAGGTAACTAGTGCACAGTGGGCCTCAATAATGGTTTTAGTAAAAGTAACAACAAAAGACGGAAAAGTAGGATATGGAGAGACCGTTTCTGCTTTAAGGGCAGAAGCCGTAGATAATTTCGTAAAAAAGATAAACAAAGTGTTAAAAGGTAGAGACGTTTTCGACGTTGAAAAGAACAGACTCGAATGGTATAAACAAGACTTCAATATGGCAATCTCCCTTGAATCAACTACTGCTTACAGTGCTGTTGATATTGCCTCATGGGACATTATAGGAAAAGAAGTAGGAACGCCACTTTATAAAATTCTAGGCGGAAAAACCAGAGACAGGATCCTTGTTTATGCAAATGGATGGTACCAAAACTGCGTAACACCAGAAGATTTCGCAGAAAAAGCAAAAGAGGTGAAAAGAAAAGGATATAAGGCATTAAAGTTTGACCCCTTCGGGCCCTATTTTAACGACATTAGTAAAAAAGGGCTGGATCAAGCTGAAGAGAGAGTAAAAGCAATTAGAGAAGCTGTAGGGGATGAGGTTGACCTTCTAATTGAACATCACGGTAGATTTAACTATAATTCAGCAATAGCAATTGCCAAAAGACTTGAAAAATACAACCCTCTTTTCATGGAAGAGCCAACTCATCCAGAGGACATTGAAGGACTTAAGAAGTATAGGGCTAACACAAGTTTGAAAATTGCCCTAGGCGAGAGAATAATTAATAAAAACATGGCATTACTTTATATGAAAGAAGGATTAGTTGATTATCTTCAAGCTGACCTATACAGAATTGGTGGTGTTACAGAGACTAAAAAGGTCGTTGCTTTAGCTGAAACGTTTGATGTTTTAATGGCTTTTCATAATGCGCAAGGGCCAATATTAAATGCTGTTACATTACAATTTGACGCATTCGTTCCAAACTTCTTAATCCAAGAGTCCTTTTACGATTGGTTCCCAGAATGGAAAAAAGAGCTAATATTTAATGGATCACCAGTTGAGAATGGTTATGCTGTAATCCCAGAAAAGCCGGGAATTGGAGTTGAGGTAAACGAGAAAATGCTGGAAGAGTTAAAGGTTAAGGGAGAAGAGTACTTTAATCCAGAGGAACCAGTCTGGGTTGTTAAAGGAACTTGGAAGGATTATTGAGTAAGATATTGTTTTTATCTTGCTTGCTTATTAGTAAAAGCTGGTGGTTATCTGATATGTAAAGATTATATCGAGTTTAAACAATAAAAAGTTCAAATTATAAATGTAAGAAGTCTAAAACCTCTCATAAATCAGATAAAAAATTCATACTATTCTAGAATTAATTAGACACATTAGAATGTCTCACAAAAATAATTTTAAACTATGGGGAAATACCAACAGATATGGAACCAAAAACTTTAAGCAAATATAAGGCTGTCCTAGCTGAAGGACCAATATATGATTATGAATTAAATAAGCTATTTTGGGTTGATATTGATGGAAAGAAAGTTATTACCCACGATTTTAATACTGAAGGAGAGAAGATCTATAATACTCCAGATGTGGTTTCATCTCTCTGTGTTATTGACGATAAAAGGATTGTTGTAACACTACGTCACGGTTTTTACGTTTTGAACCTAGATGACGGTAAACTTATCCAGCTTCACGAATTAGAAGACGATGAAGAGAACAGATTTAATGATGGTAAGTGTGACATACTAGGTAGGTATTGGGCTGGTACAATGAACTTAAACACTACAGACCCTAAGCCTACGGGGAGCTTATATAGGTTTGACGGTAATTCACTCACTAAGATATTAGATACTCTTTATGTTTCAAACGGTTTAGGTTGGAATCCAGACAACACGACGTTCTATCTAATAGACACACCATTAAGACAAATATTTGGGTTCGATTTTGATAAAGAGAAAAGTGAAATATACAATAAGAGAGTTGTAGTTGATTTTAAAGACGAGCCAGGTAGACCAGATGGTATGAGTGTGGATGAGGAAGGGTTTCTGTGGATTGCACATTCCAGAGGAGGAAAAGTAAGTAGATGGAATCCTAAGAACGGTGAGAAAGTATATGAAATCAAACTCCCCGTGAGAGATGTTTCCTCAGTAACTTTTGGTGGTAGAGAAATGAATCAGCTGTTTATAACTACAATGAGCAGAAGCGGAGAACCACAAGCTGGTATGGTATTTACAGTAAAAGTAGACGTCAAGGGATTGAAAAGCTATAGATTTAAGGGAATTTAGGAAATTCTTTCGTTCTAGTCTATAAGAGTTTCTTACTAAATAAAAATAGAAACAATGCTTTAGGGTTTTTGCTTTAAGACTAAATTAGTATTTTAGGGCTATTTCTTTTACGAGGGGCCTTGCCTATCCTAAAATTTGAAAGAGCGGATCTCCTCATCACTTTACAATAAATATTTGCGTCAAACAATATCACTAGTGACTTCAGTTTAACTTTTATATGAATTTTGTAAAAAATACTTATGCCTCTAAATAAAATTGCGGGATACCTAGTGCTAATCGGGGCGTCGCAGTTCTTATTACTAATGATAGTTTCTGAAGCTCTTTATCCTGGTTATTCAGTTAAGTATAATTATATTAGTGATTTGGGAGTAGGAAAAACTGGGATTATATTCAACACTTCAATCATGATTATGGGCATAATGGTAATGGTAGCATCAATTCTACTTGACGCAAGGAAATATTATACACCTCTTCTATTTCTAGTGGGGTTAGGTGCTTTTTTAGTCGGTGCCTTCCCAGAGACTACCGGACTACCGCATCTGCTTGCATCACTTATAACGTTCCTTTTTGGTGGAATTAGTGCTATTGCGGTTTCTATAAGGAGAAACTATTTCTGGGCTGTACTCGGATCAGTAACCCTTTTTGCTTTGGTGCTATATATTGCAAAAGATTATGGACCGTTAGGTACAGGTGGAATGGAGAGGATAATAGTTTATCCCGAGATAATATGGGGAATTAGCTTCGGCACTTATTTAACTAATGACAAGTAGAAAGATACAATCTTTCTTTTTTACAACTGAAAGCCTCCCCTTTTGGGTAGGTGGAGTTCAGTATAGCTAGATAGAAATAAATATTCTTCCGTCTCTGTCTTTCGAAAATAAGGCTTCTAATGCCTCTTTACCTTCCTCTAGCTTAAACACTTTCCAAGTTTTCACTTTACAGTCTTTGCATAACTCCAGTAATTCAACAAAATCCTTTCTGTTACCCCTATTGACACCTAATATTGATATATACTTGGAGTATAATTGACTGAGGTCAATCCTTGCATGCGCCCCTAGCATAGTTCCAAATGTAACAAGTTTACCTCTAACGCCTACAACAGAAAAGCTCTTTTCCCAAAACTGTTCACCAAGAGAATTTACAACAACATCAGCCATTTTACCGTCAGTGAACTCTTTTACTTTTTCTTCTGCCTCGTTATAATCGACCACTATATCAGCTCCCAGCTCTTTTAACCAGTTCTTTCTCGAGACTGCAATCACTTTCGCACCGAATTTTTTGCCTAATTGAACTAGGAATTGTCCAGTGTTACCGGAAGCACCAAAAACCACTAACGTTTGAGAAGGTCTTAGTTCAGCTTCTTTTAACGCATGATAAGCTGTTAAAGCAGGTAATGATAAGCTTGACCCCAACTCCCAGCTGTATTCTTTAGACAACTTAAACACGTACTTCTCCTCAACTGCAACATACTCTGCCCAACCACCGTTAGTATCAACTCCTATCCTACCACCATTTCTGCAAACTGTCTCATAACCAGCCATACACATATCGCAAGTGCCATCAAATATCTTACCGTAAATTGTGACCCTATCACCTACATTAACACTCCTTACATAATCACCAACTTTAACTACCTCTCCACTAAACTCAGTCCCAGGTATGTGAGGAATTGGTTTTACCTTCAACTTTTCCACAGTATAGTAGTCTAT
This sequence comes from Sulfurisphaera sp., assembly GCF_059755235.1. Taxonomy (NCBI): domain Archaea; kingdom Thermoproteati; phylum Thermoproteota; class Thermoprotei; order Sulfolobales; family Sulfolobaceae; genus Sulfurisphaera; species Sulfurisphaera sp. Next base: position 235 of record NZ_DBPRYF010000049.1, on the reverse strand, counting down.
GGGGTTTACACCAGCCATTCTAACTCTTATCAAGACTTCATTAGACTTTATTTCTGGGTCAGGGTAATCAACAAACTTTAAGTTTTGTATTCCGCTTTTATCAAAAGCAAGAGCTTTCATCGACTTTAGTAGTATATAGGATTAATAAATTTTGAGACATAAATACCTACAAGACGAAGCTATCTATATTCATTATAACTCCTCTTGTTAAGTTTAAATAGGAATTTTGTAATTA